>NZ_BAWZ01000008.1:0-121795 GCF_000698105.1 Geomicrobium sp. JCM 19037
TGGATGTTGGATCTGATTATTGAGTACAAAGTGAAGCTCAAGGAATTAAAGGAATACAGAGAGACATTAGAGCGGAAACCTGTCGAGACGAAAGCGGCTTGGACGCAATTGAAGCATGAGAAAAGTGAGCACGAAATTGTGGGCGATGCAATCAGCAGCTTAGAATATGCCATCGAGTGGATGGTGACCAGCCGGAAACCGGGAGCTAAGCGGGATATTGATCGGCGCTCTGTGCACCAGCGCACAGTGTACATGGACCCGGACAAGCTCGAGCGTTTGCAGCATAATGTCGTGGAGCACACGGAGATTAGCGAGGTGGAGCACAACCGGTTGGACGACGCGCTGTCTGTGCTTACGGAGAGGGAGCGGGAGGTTTATGTGATGTGTAAGGCGGAGATGCTGTCGATGGAGCAGGCGGGGCGGTATCTGGGCGTCTGTAAGGGGACGGTGCAAAAGACGGTGGGGCGTGCAGAAGCAAAAGTTAATAACCAGATTAACACGAGCCTCTTCTCCTTTGTGGGATGAGGCTTTTTAGAGCATTGTTGATATATTGACTTAATTGACTCTTTATATATTTAGTAACGTTTAGTACACTTTAGTTAAAAAGGAGGATGAAATTGCCGCCTTTTGACGAATTTGGTTATACAGCTCGTGATTACTATGGAACGATTGAAGAAATCATTCATATTATAAAAAAACATTTTCTTGAAGTAACGTATGTTTGGATTGAATCGTTGCAAAATGAAGGATCTAATCCATATAATTTGAAAAAGAAACAAGTGTCACATATTGTGAGTATTATGGAGTCTTACGATCAGTATCAGTTCAATCATAATTTTGTTGATATTTTGAATGGCTATAATGAGTATCTAACTTTCTTGACCATTTATGACCTCGATTACTTGGAGGATAATTATTCACAGTTGGATTTGAGGATGAGGGTAAAAGAACCTCAATCATACGTAAGTAAGCTTCTTCATTATAGAATAAATAAAAATGAACTTGGAAAGATACCATTAAACAAATGTTTAAATGATCTTTTAGGTCTAAGATTGATTGTGCCGGGTTTTGATTATAATTGCCCGGAATTTAGAGGATTATTCGAAAGTATCCAGAATAGGTTTAAAGATGAGGGTTTTAGGGTTAAACTAAATCATCAATGCGTTGGTGATTACGAAGCTATTCACATATATTTCGATGGAGAGAATAACACCCATTTTCCTTGGGAGCTTCAAATTTGGAGCAAAGAAAAAGCTAAAGGGAATTATGATTCTCACGCATTACATAAGCAGGCTTACACTGAGTGGGCTGGTTCTTATAAGGATATACAAACATCTGAAAGAAAAGGAGGAGAGTAGAATGGTGAGCCATTTCATTGCAATTCAGAGCTCGTATGTTCAAGGAAAAAGAATAGGGTGGCATTCTGTCAATGAAGATGAGATGGACAAAGATCACATTCGCTCTTTCTTAATTAAATATAAACGTGAATGTGGAAATGTTCACTTAGGCATTCACAAATTAAAGACTGATAGAAGATCGAAGAAATCAATTGCTGAAAAAGACAAGTTCTTTGAAGATGTTATATTCACATCCGATATTGATGAGTTTATTAACATTGCTAAGAGGGACGGTGAACTAGTAGCTGATGACGTTGCTCGTTTCATTCTTAGTATGCTGCCTGTTTCTCATTTAAAGTTGCAGAAGTTGATTTATTTAGCTACGCTAGGTATCTTAAGAAGACCGGAACGAAACTATTCCAAGAACCGATTGTTGCATACAATTATGGTCCAGTTGTTGAATCGATATTCCGAGAATATAGAACTCATGGAAGAGACAACATTGAACAGGTTGAAGATGATGTATTCGAAATCTTAGTGGAGGAAATGGCAGTTACGCATCATTCATGAGGATCGCTACGTCAAAACACGGTTTAGTAGCAATTGAATCTATACTGGGTGTTTTGAAAAAATATATGGATTACAAACCATTCGATCTTGTGGAATTAACCCATAAATCAGGCGGGCCGTGGTCTCGAGTATACGAAGAATATATGAACAACACGATAGAGGATTCGGTGATTTTAAAGTACCACGATGTTATCGAGGATTAGATATTGCCATACGCCCGCCACCTATATATGAGAGCCATTCTTATTAAGCCGCAGCGAGGTTGGTCGTTGTGGCTTTTTGGTGCAATTACAAAACCTTCTAGATTATACTGTTTTTAGGGGGTTTTAATAATGGAACAAATTTTAAGTTTATTACCAGTGTTTTTGCCGGTTATAACAACTTTTGTGGGTATCTGGATCGGGAATGCATTAACAAAAAATAACAATGAAGAGCTAGAGCGCCGATTTATGAAAAAAAGATTACGTGCCGAGAAAATTGAAGTATTATTAAATGAATACAGCAACATATCTAGATCTATATCTAAAATAAATCTTTTAACAAAAAGGTTAGTTAGACAAGAAATAAGCAGTTTAGAATTTAGAAATCTTGAAGATGAACAAGAAATAATTATAGCTGATTCAGTAAGGTTGATTGCTGTTAACATGCCTGTTATAAGCGAATTTGAAGAAAGTTACGATGCTTTTCTAGGTGAATATATTAAAGTGATGGAAAAGGTTCATCAAAAATATATTAATAAAGAAAACGAAGGTAAAATGCTTATAAAGTTTTCGCCAGAGCAAATAAGTGACGTTAAGATAAAAGACGATTTTGAATTATTGCTGAAGCTGTTAGAAACTACTCAAAAAAAGTTAAGCGAATCATTAAAAGATGTGTTGGATAAATAATGCACCCAACCAGGCGCTTTTTGTTTATTGATGCAGGAATATAGTCCCTTATGGCGAAGTTGGTAGAGAAACCAAATTATAGGGGGTTAATATGGGATTTAGTATAAGAAAACTTCAAATGTTGCAATCAAAAGTAAATAAAATGCTCAGTAACGCATTTTGTGTTATGGACGTACTAGATAAAGAAAAAAAGTTGTCAGATGGCGATTTTTTGTTAGCTCAGGGATTTTACACACTATCAGAAAATTATAGCTCATCAGCTAATGATGTATACTTTGAAAATGAAGCTTAGAAAACTACAAATATGATGAAATATTTATTGCATTTGATGCTTGGAGCTTTCAAGTTAGAAAATTTATTGTGGACAAAAATAATTTCTCTTATGTCACAAGTAGCTTTGATGAACTTATGGAAAAATCAAAGGAATTGACCAAATTTGTTAATGAATCAATTGAGAATTTAGAATTAAAGTAAAAGATATTTAAAGTATAAGGAATAAAAGCACCCACTCGGGTGCTTTTTTAATGCTTACATAACGAAAGGGGTGATCATCATTGAAAAAGCGCTAGTAACATGCGATTGCGGGAAGCATTTTAAAGTAAGAGAGATTAAAAAAAGAAGAATGGGTGTGCACCAAGGTCAAAAGGTGCGTGCCCATTTTTTTGTTTGTCCTGATTGCCGTAAAAAACACCCGTTTCTTTGGGAGAACGATGATATACGCAAGCTCAGGCAAAAGAACAAACAGCACCAGGACAAGATGGGCGAGTATATAAGAGCAAAGCAAATTGGCAAGGCAGAGCACGAAAAATGGCAGTTTGAACAGGGAATGACGAAGGCGAGGGGGATAAAGGGGGAGTTGAAAGAACGCTTCCCATTCCCTTAAATCGCAAAACAACTTAACGAGATGTCGGGGGTGGTGAGCTTGTAGTGACTGAGCAACAGTTAAAAGCACAGAGAGATTACGTTAATGGAATGAAGTATAAAGATATTGCAGATAAACATGGCGTCTCACTAAACACCGTTAAGAGTTGGAAAAAGCGCCATGCTTGGTCACGCAAAAAGGTGCACACAAAAATAAAGATGGGGTGCACCCGAAAAAGCCCGGCGCTCCATTAGGTAACGGCAACGCAATAGGCAATAAAGGCGGTGCGCCAAAAGGAAATAGCAACGCTGTCAGCCACGGTTTGTTTGCTAAGTACCTACCGCCGAAACACTAGAGCTCGTGGAACATTTTGAGAACGAGGATCAGATTGCCAAGTTAAAGCGAAATATCGCCATACAGGAAGCTGCCATTATCCGATCTCAAAAAATCATGTATGTTGATGATAAAAACGAACTCATTAAAGAGCTGAAAAAGAAACAAAAAGGAAATGTGAGCGGCGAAGAGTGGGAAATCCAGTTTGCTTGGGATCGCCAAGGCAATTATCTCAATTCATTATCCCGTGCCATGACAACATTAGTGAGCATGTACAAGCAACTGGATGAGTTAACCAGAGATAGCGGCGAGGATGTACAGACATCTATCGGCTCATTCGTGGATGCTCTCAAAGACAACGTAGAGGACGTGTGGGACGATGAGCAAGAATAGGAATAAAATTGCGTCGTTTAAATATCGTCCATTTTCTCGCAAGCAAAAGAAGGTACTGACGTGGTGGACAGAACGAAGCCCATATAAAGATCACGACATGCTTATTGCGGATGGAGCAATTCGTTCGGGTAAAACCATTTCATGCATCGATAGTTTCGTGACCTGGTCGCTTTCGTCATTTGAAAACGAGACCTTTATCATCGCTGGTCGTTCAATGGGTGCGCTCAAACGTAACGTGTTGCAACCGTTATTTCAAATACTGGCTGCAAAAGGGTTGGGCTATCAATATAATCGCTCGGAAAACTTCTTTGTCGTTGGCTCAAACACTTATTACTGTTTTGGAGCGAGCAACGAAGCGAGCCAAGACGTTTTGCAGGGCTTGACCGCAGCAGGCGCATATGCCGATGAGGTGGCGTTGTTTCCCAAATCGTTTGTTGAGCAGATGATCGGTCGTTGTTCGGTTGATGGCGCAAAGATATTCGCTAACTGCAATCCACAAGGACCAAAACACTGGTTCAAAGAGCAATACATCGATAAGGCAAACGAGAAGAAAATCCTGTATCTGCACTTTACGATTAACGACAATTTGACGCTTGCTGAGCGAGTGAAAGAGCGTTATCGCAGGATGTTTACAGGCGTCTTTTACAAGCGCTTTATCCAAGGCTTATGGGTGATGGCTGAGGGGCTTATTTTCGACATGTTCTCTGAGGAAGATAATGTTGTCAAAGAGCATCCCAAAATCCTGCAACATTGGGTAACGATTGACTATGGTACAGCTAACCCGACGGTGTTTCTGCTACTAGGATTAGGCAACGACAACAATATTTATGTGATCGATGAGTGGCGTTGGGATAGCAAAGCTAAGGGTCGTCAAAAGACGGATAAAGAGTACAGCCAAGCACTCAGTGTTTGGTTGCGTAGCCATAAGCTCATCCCGTCCTATATATTTGTCGATCCATCGGCAAAGTCATTTATATTGCAACTTAACAAAGATGGATTTAAAAAGATTGTGCAAGCTGACAACTCAGTACAGGACGGTATACGTGTTGTCTCATCCATGTTTGGTGCCAATCACTTATATGTGCACAAACGATGTGATGGCTTAATTAAAGAGCTATACGCTTATGTGTGGGACGAAAAGGCGCAGGAGCGTGGAGAGGATAAGCCTATGAAAGTAGATGATCACGGTCCCGATGCATTGCGGTACGGCATCTACAGTCGTCCAAGCGTGTGGCGTAATATTCTAAAGGAGGCGGGGTAAATGGATGGGTATAAACAAATGGAGCTAGAATATGCCATTGAAAACATGAAAAAATTGTCGCCTTATTTTGTGGATATTTCGAAAGAAATGGCAAAAATCACAAAAAGTTATTATGATGGCTTAATTAATCAAGGTTTTATGCATGATGATGCGGTAAAGATGTCCGTAAAATATACATTGGGAATATCGCAGGGGAAAGTTGGTGATTAAATGGCATTCCCACAAGAAAATAGTCAATGGCCGCCGCCAGCGTGGCAGTTTTGGTTTGATAAATTCCGAGAATGGGGCGCTTGGTACTCCGGTGACGAAGAAACGTTAATCCGGTACTACGGTAACAAAGTCACGCCAGCCATCAAAAACACGTTTTGGCAAAATCAAGCCGTGGAAAAACGTTCGAACAGCGTAAAGGTACATTTGCCCATTGCTGGGGACATTGCTTCCACAAGCGCAAACCTGCTATTCGGCGAAGTTCCTGACATTCAGTATGACGAGGATGCAGGCGGCGGAGATCGCATCAAACAATTTTTAGAGGACAACGCTTTTTACAATCTCATATTGGAGGGTGCGGAAATGAGTGCGGGGCTGTCCGGGCTCTTTTTTAAATTGGATATTGATCCCGAGCTGATGGACGTGCCGGTTGTGTCAGCAATTACACCTATCCAAGCGTTGCCCGAGTTCACGAGAGGGATGCTTACAGCCGTTACCTTTTATCAAGTGGTGCGCAGGGAGCAGAGCGGGAAAACCTATCGACTGTTTGAGGATCGGCGTCGTGAAAACGGACAACTGGTCATCCGGTATCGCTTGTATGACGGCAGTCACGATAGGATTGGATTGCCGATGGATTTAAACCAGCTTGAGGAGACCGCCGGAATGGATTTAGAGGATATATCCTACAACATGGAGGGATTAGGTTGCGTCTATATACCAAACATGCGCCCGAATCGATTACAGCCCGGCAATGCACTCGGAGTATCGGACTACCAAGGGGCGCTATCCCTGATGTCGAGTTTGGATGAAACATGGTCCTCGCTCATGCGCGATATTCGTCTAGGTTTAGGTCGTGTCCTTGTCGATGAGGAATTAGTGGACGAAAACGACTCGTTTGATGTGTTTAACGAGGTATTTCTAAAATTAAAAATGGGTGATTTACGTGTCGGTAGTGACAGCTATGATCCTATTAAAGAGGTGCAGTTTGACATCAGAGTAGACGAACATCTACGCACCGTTGAGGAACTTTGTGGGCAGATTGCGAGTCGTGCAGGCTACAACCCTCAAACGCTCGGATTTAACATACAAGGTCAAGCTGAGAGCGGTACAGCGTTGCATATAAGAGAGCGTAAGTCATTGTTAACGCGCGAGAAGAAAAGCCGTTACTGGCAACCTGCTTTACGCCAACTGCTCACTCAGATGCAACAGATGGATATAGAGAGCAGTTTGAGCACGCGTTATACGCCGCAGACCGTTTATGTGTCCATGCAGGATGGCGTTGTGCCGAATGAGCGTGAGGAGAGCGAGACGATCCGAAATCTTGATCAAGCTAAAGCTATATCGACGCTCATGAAGGTGCGTAAGCAACACCCAGATTGGGAGGAGAAAGAAGTGCTGGAAGAAGTTGAGCGTATCAGAAATGAGAATGGATCTGAGGGAATGCCGTTCCCTGGATTGCCATGATAAATCCGACGAGTTACGAGCGATACGGAGAGCCATTATTTGGTGCTGCCGAGATCGCGACATTAGGTGTTGGTGCGGCGTTATCCTACGTGCTTGGACGTGCTGTCCAAAATCCAGATGCGGTGCACGATCTTGAGGGGCAATTCATGCAGGCGGCGAGGGAGCAAGCAAGCTTGTTTGAGTCATCGTGGCAAGATTGGGCATCGGAAGAGTTAGCAAAGGCGTATATTCGGGGTATTAGGCACACCGACGCGGAATTACGACAGTTGGAAAATCGCATTGTCATACCGCCGCCGACTCGAGATATATCTCCCGGTACACCGATCCTCAAGCGGCAACCATCTACACAACAGCCATTATCGCAATCTGAGGGGCAAAGGTTTCGTAATTATGCCAAACACACCAAGTATTATGGCGTGTTTAAAGCGGCGGCACACGAGGGATTAGAGGGCACGCACTCACAAATTATCCGTTACAGCCAGGACGTATATAGACGTACAGCAATTGCGGTTGGCGATGCTAGTTTTCGCGAGGGCAACACCTTAACTCGTGTCGATATAGCACAACGCCAGTTAGATGATTATGCTCGGCAAGGTATTAAAGGTATCACGTATCGCAACGGTCGCAACTTCCCATTAGATGCATACGCCGAGATGGTAGGGCGGACGATGTCTGGCCATGCGGCTATCCAGGCAAGCCTTAACCGATATGAAGAGTATGGATATGATCTCGTGCGAATCTCCTCGCATTTTAGAGCTTGCGATATGTGCACGCCGTGGGAAGGTATTATCCTTACTCAGTCGGGCAACGACGCACGGTATTACACTTTGGAGGAGGCGATTGCGTCGGGGCTGTTTCATCCAAATTGCGCTCATGACATTAATCCTTATTTTGAAGGTATATCACCGGAGCAAGAGGTTAGAGTTGATCCGGCCGAGAGGGCGCTGATCGACGAATACGGTTACGAGCAAGCGCAGGAGGTGGCATACAATGCCCAGCAACAGCAAAGGGCCATAGAGAGGGAAATAAGAAAGGCGAAGCGTCAAGAGGCTACAGGGCTTACGCAAAGGGATAAAGAAGATAGCAAAGCAAAAGTCAATCAATTACAAGCGCGGCAACGAGAGCACTTAGAAAAATATCCGTATTTGCCAAGAAAATATGTACGAGAGCAAGTTAAAACAGCGCATTAATCCATACGCCCCAGGAGGGCTATTTTTTATATCAAAGGAGTGGGCTAGATGCCTTATAAACCAGTTTTACCAATGAACTTGCAGTATTTTGCTGATGGAGGGGACGGCGGCGACGGTGGTAATCAGCAAACCGATCAAGGTGATGGTGGTAGTAGCCAACAAACAAATCAGCAGACCCAACAGCCAAGCCAAACATCAAATAATCAGTCGCAGGACGGCAAAACGTTTGATGAGTCATATGTAAAGTCATTGCGAACAGAAGCCGCGGGTTATCGTACCGAGAAAAACGCACTACAAGAGCAAGTGAATCAAATGAAAAGGGCGCTTGGTTTGGAAAATGATGAGGTGGACCCTGATCAACTAGCAAACCAATTGCAGGACCGAGATCAAGAGATTAAATCGCTCAAAGTCGAGAATGCATTTTCTGCAATTGCTAATAAGATTGGCGCAGACCCGAACTGACTCTGGCAGTCATGAAGGCAGGTGGTCAACTTAAAGACTTAGACCCGAGTAGTCAATCGTTTAATGCTGATTTGGAATCAGCAATCAAGTCGTCAGTGGAGTCAAATCCGAAGCTGAAAGCCTCACAACCACGCCGCGCCGGTGCAACGCCACCCGACAATCAAAATGGCGATGGTAATGGGCTAGATATGAACAGTATGATTCGTCAAAAAGCAGGAAGATAAATAAAATTAGAGGTGAATTATATGAAAAAGAACATCACTGGATCAATGAAAATGAACTTGCAACACTTTGCAGAATACAACGGCATTATCTCTCGTGATGATGCACAAGCGCTAATCCCGGAAGAGGTCAGTCGAGAAATTATTGAGGGCGCTGTACAAAATAGTGCTGTCATGCAGTTAGCAACAAGAGCACCAAACATGAGCCGTAATCAGCGCCGTATGCCGGTACTTGGCAGCTTGCCTATGGCTTATTTTGTTGACGGGGAAGCGCCGGACGGAGGTTTGAAGCAAACCACGAAAATGGCGTGGAAAAACAAGTTTCTGAACGTTGAAGAGATCGCAACTATTGTGCCGATTCCAGAGGCAGTGCTTGACGATACCGATTATGACATTTGGGGTCAGGTACGACCACGAATCGAGGAAGCGATGGGCGTGCTTTTCGACCGTGCTGTACTGTTTGGTGAGACTGCCCCCGCATCATGGCCGGAGCATGTACTCTAGGTGCTCAAAACGCCGGCAATAGCGTTGCACTTGGTACAGGATCAGATATTTATGATGACATCATGGGTGAAAGGGGATTGATTGCAGGCGTTGAAGAAAGTGGATTCATGGTTAACGGTCATGTATCTTCCATGTCGATGCGTTCTAAGTTGCGCGGTTTGCGTGATGGTCAAGGACAACCACTGTTTAACTCCACAATGCAAGAAAGCACGAGGTATCAACTAGATGGCGAACCTACCATTTTCCCGCGTAACGGAGCAATTACAGCAGATGACGCCGCGCTTATGTTTGCAGGCGACTGGAATCAACTCATCTACGCTATGCGTCAAGACATCACCTATAAAATCCTTGACCAGTCAGTGATCACGGATGCTGATGGCAACATTGTTTATAACCTCGCTCAACAAGATATGGTTGCCTTGCGTGTGGTTATGCGTCTAGCTTGGCAAGTACCAAACCCAATTAACCGTATTAATCAAGATGAGTCTAGCCGTTATCCATTTGCGGTGCTTACGCCGCGTGAAACTAGCGGAGAGGGCGGTGAGGGTTAATGACCCGTATCACAGTCAATGTTCAGGGCGATGTGCAAAAGCATCGCCTTATGTGTTTGACAAAGTGGCATGATCCAGCAGATGAGGTCAATGTCCGGGCGGCGCACGATGGTGAAGTGCCTGAATTTGTCTCCACGAGCGATCTCAGTGATGGTGACAAAGTAATTATCAACATTACAGGAAACCCTACATGGGATGTAGAGGCTGGCGAGGATTTACCGGCAGGTATCCCCGTTGCTTGCGGAGAGGATGGCGTTGTAGTTGCCACGTCACCCTCATATGCTCGATTAATCGGATACACCGCAAACGCAGCGTCCGCAGGGTCAGTCGTAAAAGTCGTTAAGCAATTTATTGTTAATCGCAATTGGTTGGATGGCGTTGAAGAAACTGATTCAGAGCCGAGAGTGGAGGAGATGGAGAAAACGAGATTGAATCGATGACGGTTGCTCAGCTCAGAGATGAGGCAGAAAAAGAAGGAATCGAAGGCTACTCCTCTATGAAAAAGGCTGATCTTATTGATGCGTTGAAAGGGTGACGCTATGTACCTATCAGCCGAGGAATTTGTTGAATTGACCGGAAAAGATGAAGAACAAGCGACGGAACAACGCATAGCACTTGCGTGCATGTTGCTAGATGCTCGGTTAGGGAGTCGATCGGCGCACCGTGGGCGCATAGCTCAGCTAGATTATGAAACTGTGCTTGATTTCCCACCAGACCGCGAATGGATATTAGATATGGATAAGTTGTACACCTATCAACAAAGTGCTGTTAAGCAATGGGTGGCTCACATGATTGGATATTTGCATGATAACCAAGATCAAGCACCCGACGCAGCCACATTGTCTCTTGGGCGTTTTTCGGTGTCTAAAAATGCAGATGAGGTGTCGCCTGTACCTGCACAACTGCAATATGCAGATGGGTTACTCGCAACATCTAGGCTTGTTAAGCGGCAGGTGAAGATGTCATGACGAGCAAACAGCAAATCAAGTCTTTAATGTCTCACCGGGTGACAATAGATAAGCGAGATCGATCATACAATGGTGATTGGGAAACGGTTGAGTCGTACAGTGATCAGCCCGCATTTGTGGAGTATGGTAAGCGTCGGAGTGTCAATCAGCAAGGTGTCGAGGTCATGGTGAATGCACTCATATTTTTGCCCGATGACGCACCTATAGATGTGCAGCACGAGAGCTGGAGAATTACGCAAACGCACCCTTATCAGAGATCACCGATGGAAGCTATTAATATAGCGCCAATAGACGACCCGCGCACGGGTGAAACACATCACTATGAAATTGAAACACGTATGGGGGTGAGGTAGTGGCAACAAAAGCAGGATGGAAAACGTGGCTGGCAGCAATCTTTTAAAGCATGTTGCGGACGGTGGTCGTGCAACGGTACAAAAAACGGCTCATGTCGTGTTAGAAGGAGCAAAACAACAAGTTCCTCATGATGAAGGAGAGCTTCAACGTTCCGGTGTTGTTGTAATGGGAAACGGCGCAGAGGCTTGCATCAGCTTTGGCGGTGGTAGTGGCACTGGTCGTCAGAGGTTGCCATATGCAGTCCGTTGGCATGAGAATAACGCCAACTTCCAAAAAGGAAGAAAAATGCGCTATCTTGCTGATCCATTGCAACAATTAGGCCCGCGTGCATTTATAGCGGCTGCACAGCATGAGCTTGGAGGTCGATTGCGATGAGCATGGCAGATCAAGTCGCAAAATATTTAGTTGGTGAAGGTCTTGGCCGTTTAGGTCAGGACTTTTTTTGTTGGCACGCAACCAGATAGCCCTAACGACTGTGTGACATTTTATGATGAGGCAGCGCAATATACGAGCCGTCACACGGATTAAATGTCGATCAATTTGGTGTGCAGGTTATTGTGCGTAATGATAGCTATTTTTTGTCTGAGGAACTGTTGATGGAGATACACAGTCATTTGGTCGCTTTTGGTGATGACAAGTTTGTTGAGGGTGGTCCCGATATTTGGGTTGTGATGCTCCAAACAGCACCAGGAAGCATAGGGCGTGATGATAAAGGCAGAAATGAGTGGACAGTGCATTATACAATACGCGCGGAAGGGCGCGGCAAATACAGATTATAGGAGCGTGAAAATATGCCAGTAGCACGTAGATTTGCGGGCACGACAGTTGATGTAAACGAGGAAGTAGTTGCAAAGATCACTAGTTTCGGACACTCGATGGATATCGAGGAAGCAGACATTACCGGTTCGGAGGATTTAGTTGAGGGTGGCCTTATCTATCGTCAACAATTTATTGCGACGGCAGTTGGCGAGACGGTATCACTTGAGGGTATCTCAATTCAAGGCGACAAAGGGCAATCAGAGTTAAAAACAACCGCAGAGCAAGGCCGACAAGCCGAGCTCACGCACACAGACGCATCTGGGCGTGGTCACAAATTAACAGGATTTTTCACTTCATACGAGGAAGAGGGTTCGGTTTCTGACGGAATTTACAATTTCTCTGGTGAATTCCGAGTGAACAGCAAAGAAGAAATTGATCCAGGTAACGGGGAAGGAGGCGAAGGATAATGCATAACGCTGAAAAGCTTCACTATCTCAATGAAAAAGCAGATGAAATCTCGCAAATTCAGCAAGAAAGTCTCGCTGCTGATTACGATGTTGCATTAAAAGAATACAACGAAAAAGACAAGCCGAAAGTCGTTAAGTTTAACAACGAGTATTTTCCAGTTGCCAAAGAAATGCCGTTTAAATTTGCAACATTTTATTTTAGGCATTGCGTGCGTAAAGTACAAGGAAAAACACAAATGGAAGTGCCAGAAGATCGGATGTATGAGTTTATCGAGTTGATGTTTGGTGAAAAATTTTTAAGCTCGCTTGAACGATCAGAAGCCGGTATTAATTTTGTGTTTCAGCACATCGTGCCTGACATCATGGGCATGTGGGGACACGATGTAGACACTGGTCAAGGTGGTAAGGCTCAAATCAGTGGGAACGGTGGAGCAAAAAACGGAATGACCCCCGGGTATTAATCTGGGGGTGGGCGTCGTTAGAAGCTGATTTTTTAAGATTTTATAGCATGGATTTAAATACAGAAGCGTTTTCAGACCGTCTCTCATGGAGGCGGTTTTTGGTTTTAGTTGGTGCATTGCCAGAGGACTCCGCATGGATACGTTTCATGCGCGATAAAAAGAAACGCTCAATGGCTGAATGGGACGAGTCAGAAGTCAACCAAGCAGCATCAGCAACAAGCAAACCAAGCAAGAGGGGAGGGGCATAAATGGCTTTTGTGGTTGGTCAATTATCTGCACCAATTACGTTGGATGACTCGGGGTTTTCCTCGTCCTTGTCTGGCGTGAGGTCAGCAGGAGAATCGTCAGCAAGTGCAATAGGCAAGAGTTTTCAACAAGCCGGGCAGAAAGTTACGGACATAGGGAAAACACTCACAAAAGCAGTCACCGTACCTATTGCTGGTATTGCGACGGCCGCCGTTGCTGCAGGTATGAGTTTTGATAGTCAAATGTCAAAGGTACAAGCAATATCTGGCGCTACAGGCAGTGCAATGGACGACATGCGTAATAAGGCAAAGGAGATGGGCGCTACCACTCGTTTTACGGCTACACAATCCGGTGAGGCGATGGAATACATGGCATTGGCTGGTTGGGATGCTCAGCAGATCATTGCAGGTTTGCCGGGCG
This sequence comes from Geomicrobium sp. JCM 19037, assembly GCF_000698105.1. NCBI lineage: Bacteria > Bacillati > Bacillota > Bacilli > Caryophanales > Geomicrobium > Geomicrobium sp. JCM 19037. The sequence continues at coordinate 13,918 of NZ_BAWZ01000008.1, forward strand.
TACTTAATCTAGCGGCTGCCGGTGCACTTGATCTCGGTCGTGCTTCAGATATTGTAACGGATACGATGTCGATGTTTAGAATGGAGGCGCACGAGGCGGCGCGTGCAGCGGACGTGTTTGCATATGCTCAGGCAAACTCAAACACGAACGTAGAGCAATTAGGCGAGGCGCTTAAATACTCTGGTGCGACAGCGGCAGCCGCAGGAATGGACTTGGAGCAGACATCTGCAATCCTCGGCGTACTTGCGAACAACGGTATTAAAGGATCGTCAGCAGGTACAGCGCTTGATGCGATGTTTAGAGACTTACGCCAAAGCGCGGAAAATGGAGCTATAGCGATTGGAGACACAAGCATTGCTCTGTACGATGCGCAAGGAAATATGCGGCCGATGACAGATATACTCGGCGATATTGAGGGTGCGACAGAGGGGATGACAGATGCTCAGCGAGATGCGGCACTAAGCTCAGTTTTCCAAGCGCGTTCTATGCGTGGTGTAAACATTTTACTTGGAGAGGGTACAGATGCAATACGAGAACTAGAAGCAGGCATGTATGGCGCTGACGGTGCGGCTCAATCAATGGCAGACATCATGAGTAACAATCTAGGTGGATCAATGATTGCACTTAAATCAGCTTTAGAGGGTGCTGCCATCGCTATCTACGAAGTGTTTGAGCCTGCCTTACGAGCAATCATAGATTTTTTGGCAATGCTAGTACGTAGCTTTATCGACTTAGATGACAGTATCATGAAAGCTATCGTTGTGATAGGTGGTATCGCTGCAGCAGTCGGGCCCGTTTTAATCGCTATGGGTGCCATGCTCAAAATTATAGGTGCAACAATACCGGCTCTCGCTGGGATGGTGTCGCCGGTTGGTTTAGTGGTTGCTGGTTTGGTTGGTCTTGGTGCTGCTTTTGTAGCCGCATACAGCAACTCGGAAACCTTTAGAAATATTGTCCAAGGTGCGATGGAAGCCGTAAGAAACATCGTTATGACAGTTGTCACAGCAATTACAGGGTATTGGGAACAGTACGGATCGACAATATTGGCGACTGCAACCACTGTATTTGAGACCATCCGCACGACAATCATGACCGTATTAGATGCAGTTGTATCATTTATCAGCGAGAAATTACAAATGATTCAACAATTTTGGGCAGAAAACGGCGAGGCGATTTTGCAAGCGGTCACTAATGTCTTTAACTTTATCGCTACGATTATCACAACCGTAATGAATACCATTTGGTCAATTATGGAGTTTATCTGGCCAGCAATTAAATACCTCATTATTACAACGTGGGAGCTAATCAAAGGAGCAATAGATGGGGCGCTTAATTTTATTATGGGTCTTGTCAATACATTTGCTGGTTTGTTTACTGGAGATTTCAGCCGCATGTGGGAAGGTATTAAGCAGATGTTTACAGGTGCGGTGCAATTCCTATGGAACGCTATTCAGTTGTATTTTATTGGACGGATCGTCGGTGTTGTAAGGTCATTCGTAGGCTTAATGCGTAACTTTATATCAAACATGTGGAACGGCATTAGAAATCTGTTTACAAACGCACTAAACACGATAAGGTCAACAGTCCAAAACGTCACAAGTAATATACAAAGCATTTGGAATCGTATCTGGGATGCGGTTTTTTCTTTTATCCGCACAATTTGGAACAACATTTTAGGCGTGTTTCGAAATGCACTGAGCAACATCGTGAACTTCGTACGTACTCAGTTTACAGCAGCACAAAACAATATTCGCACAATCATGACAGCGGTACAGACGGTAATCCGAACGATTTGGAATACGATCCAAACCGTTTTTCGTAACATTTTAACAGCGATTGTTAACTTTGTACGTGGGCGTTTTGATGCTCAAAGACAAATGATTCAAACGACGATGAATAACATTAGAACGTTTTTACAAACAGTTTGGAACACAATTAGAAACGTATTTCAGACGGTGCTTAACGCAATCAGAAGCGTCGTGCAAACAGTATTTGATGCCATAAGGAACGCCATTACTACAGTCATGAATGCTATACGGTCACTAATCACAACAGTGTGGAATGGCATTAGAAACACGGTGACAACAGTCGTTAATGCTATTAGAAACGTGATCCAAACCGGTTTTAATGCAGCGCGTAACATCGTCAACAATGTGATGAGCGCAATTAGAGGGTTTATTTCGAATGGCATGAACAGTGCTAGAAACGTTGTTACAACAGTTACATCAGCAATCCGCAGTACTTTTACAACGGTATTCAACGCTCTCCGTGGCATTGTATCTACAGCGTTTAATGCTGTTGTTAGCGCAGTGAGATCAGGTATTACTAGTGCACTAAATGTTGTCCGAAACGCAGGGCAACGCTTTTTAGATGCCGGTCGTAATATCGTAAAAATGATTGCTGATGGAATCAAGAATGGTATTGGTATGGTAACAGGCGCTATTACAAATGTCGTAGACGCAGTGCGTGACTTTTTACCATTTTCCCCGGCAAAGACAGGACCATTAAAAGACATCCACAAGCTCGATTTTGGAGGTCCAATGGCAGAGTCGATTGAAAAGGCGACGACACAGGTCGTTAAAGCGATGAAAGAAGTCATGGAAGAGGTTAAGAATGTAATCTTATCCACGCTAGATGAGATTGTTAGAGATATGAAGGGGTACGCTCCAGAGTTTAAGGACGCTGGAAAAACGCTTGGAGAATCTGTTGCTGAAGGTATGGAGGAATCAAAAGATAGCATCAAAAAAGCCGCAGATGGGATCAAAGATGCTGCTGGCGGCGCCGTAAATCAAACGTTTAAAGGAAACGGACAAAGCATCCGAGGTGCACTAGAAAACATGGGTGTTGACCTCGGTTTTGGTAGCACAGGATTTGCGATCCGTGACAACCTCGGGGCAGATAGTGTAATCGGCAAGAATGGCGAAACGATAGTGGATCGGGAAATCTATGAAAAGGCTCTAGGAAAGGTAAGAGGGAATGGACTTGGCGAAGGCGGAGGAATACCGATGCGCCAAGAAAGACAAAATCAACCCCCTGTAATTAATCAGTACAATACGTATAATGACCCGAGAAATCCAAGTGAAGAGCGACGAAAGCAGAAAAAGCAAGGAAAAGACCTAGCGACACAATTGGGGATGAGCTAATGAGGATATCTTATACAAACCCTACAGGCAGAGTATTACATTCAGCCCGATACTAGTCCTATGTACAAAGTGAGAAACAAACAGGGTTTTGGTGGCACTGATATTGAAATGCAATTACAGTCTGCCCCGTATCAAGATGGGGCGACTCTCATTGATCAGCTCTTTGATCCTCGGGATCTATCTATCGGCATTTTTATATTTGGTGATCAATCAGAGTTGGCAGACCGACGAAGGATGATAGCTCGTGTTTTTAATCCTCGTCTTGGGTTGGGGCAATTACATGTAGTTGCAAACAACGGGGTTGAGTATGTGCTTCTTTGTGCACCTGATGGATCACCTAAATTTGATGAGGATAGCACGCAAGGGGCACAACACCAATTATCGACATTAGAACTCGTCGCCCCCGACCCGTTTTGGCGGAGTGTGCGCATCAGCGAGACACCACTAGCGGCGTTTCTTGGTTTATTCGAGTTTCCGTTTGAATTTCCTATGGAGTTTGGTATTCAGTCCGATTACGCATACATCAACAATGACGGCGATGTGCCTTGCCCGATCAATATTGAGTTTAACGGTCCAGCGGTTAATCCTACGATTGAAAATGTTACTACGGGCGAATACATCACGATCAGCCGTGATCTCCTTGAAAACGAAACGCTGAGGATCAACACAGCGCAGGGGAGCAAAACGGTCGAGATTACACGAGAGGATGGCACGACAGAAAACGGATGGAACTATATCAGAGATTACAACATAAGCTTTTTTGACCTTATTGTCGGGGAAAATGAAATCAAATACAGTGCAGATGAAGGTGCGGAGGATGCGACCGTTGTAATCACGTACCAAAAACGATATGTCGGTATTTAGGAGGGGTAACGTTGACCGAGATTTATAGCTTTTTTAATAGCACACCCGATGATCGTAGACCAAAGCAAGCAGAGGATTGGGCGAATTACTTTTCCAAGTTTTTAACCACAGGCTTGTACCACAAAAACGCCGAGGCAGGGCTTGCCGTCACGTCCGACGCCCAGATGAGAGTCCTGGTGGATGCGGGCGCGGCGTTTTTTAGCGGCTACATGTATGAAAACACCGCCCCGTTGCCATTAACCGTGCCACTAGCAGACAACAACCGTATCGATCGCGTGGTCGTGCGTCTCAACTTAAACGAGGATCAGCGCAATATCAGGGCGCATATCAAGCAGGGAACAGAGGATGAGCCGCCGGAGCTACAGCGATGAGTGGATCTATGAGCTCTCCATTGCTCGCATCAACGTAATCGGCGGGCAGTCGTTTATTGAGCAGTCTCAAATAATGGATGAGCGGTATGATGAGGACGTTTGCGGACTTGTGAGGTCGTTGTTGGACTTAAACGTCGATGAGGCGATGGAGCATATTGATGCGGAGATCCAGAAGTTTAGGGATGATTTTTCTAATGTAAATAATTATCCGATGGCTACACAGGCGCAAGCTGAGGGTGCTAGTTGGTTAATTGCTTATATGTCACCCAGAAATACAAGACAATTAATCCAAGCAAACACCCCATATCAAATTATCCATGATCAAGCAATTCCGAATGGCACGAAAGAGTTGGAAGTTAATATTCCCAATGGCAGTGATGTACGTGGTTTAAAAATACAGATAAACACATTTTTAAGTTTAAGTAACGCAAGTGGCGGTAGCGGTAGTACCACTCAAGGTGTTATTCCTTATTTAGTTGTAGGCAATACAGATATAAATTTGGTAGGTCATGTAGGTAATCTTAGGCTTGGGGGGTGGAATATAGCTAGTAGTTTTAATGATCCCGGTAGGGTATATGAAAGATTCGCAGAAGCAGTATGGATATGGAATCAAAACAATAGAATAGGTACTCCTGCTAGTGACAATAGCCGAGGGCTATCAAAGATATTAACTTTGGATTATAATAATACATCGCCCGCAACTTATTACAACACTAACGCTAACCTGAATTCTAACAATAGAAAGCTTAAAATATCCATACCCCAAAGTGCAGGGATTTTAAGTGCCGATGTTTCATTCAGAAAAGGTTCACGCTTAAAAGTTTGGGCAATTTATGATGATTGGAGTTTTTGAATATGGAGGATAATCTGGATAAATTTGATGTAGTTACAGACGATGACGGGAAATGGCTTGTTTGCAGGGAAACAGGTGCAAAGTATTTAACTGATGGTTTTAATGCTTGGTATAGAAAAATGCGCAATAAACAAAATGAAGCAGAACCAGAACCCGAAGAACCAACACCCCCTAATAACGACGAAGAAGTTGCCCAGCTAACCTACATGCTCATGCATGAGTCAGCCCGCAACGACTCACACGATAAAGACATTGGCAACCTATACTACGAACTCATGAGAGGTGGTGTGCTCCGTGCTGAACTGGTTTGATATGATTTCACGCTTTTACGCTAATGGGTCGTGGACACTTTCGATGGTCGCTGAAGCGGTAGAGTTTAAGAAGCTTAATACGGATGAGTTTGAGCAGATCACAGGTCAACAATACGATGCAGATGAGGATAACGCCGAGTAGGGCGTATTTTTTATATGCATAGATTTATTTATCATTTCTGTGAACTTTCGTAATTTTATGCGTTTATGTGTTAAAGTGTTGTTAGCATATCCAACATGGAGGGTTTACGATTGGAGCATATAACAATACAAGAGATCAACAAAGTAGACAAAGATAACGGTGATGTGCGTCTTATACTTGCTGAAAACGACATGAGAAAGGTAGTTGAAGTCAGTATATCTGAGGGTGTTTTTGTTTTCTCACGATATGATTTAGCTTACAATAAGCGAGTTAAAGTCATTGAGCATATACACAGTATATGGAATTCGGTTAGAGATTAGATCTCCCGTAAAAGGGAGGGAGAATGCACCTGGAAAGGTGTATTTTTTTATGCCTGAGGAGGTGACACATGCAACCCGAAAACTACCCACTACGGTTATTTACACCCGATATGGAGCTGTTAAATGAAATCGACCAATACGATTCCATGATCCACACACGGCGCTGGTCGGGCGTCGGGGATTTTCAGCTTGTCATCAACCAAAATTCGGTCGATATATCCCAGCTGGCAATAAACAACCTGATTATGATTGGCAATGATGTAAACCGTGTGGGGCGCATCCTGCATCGAGAGGCGGCGGTGGATCAAGCTGGGGCTGAGTCAGAGTTGTGGACCATACAAGGCGTGACGTTAGAGGCATTGCTAAAGACTCGCTTACACTTGCCCCAGCTGATCGAGACTACGACCGTATAACGAGCAATGCCGAAACGGTTATGAAGCACTATTTTAACAACAACGTGGTTGCCCCGGATGAGGGAGAGCGACACAAAGGTATACGGCGCAAAGAGCAAGTGGTCATTGCCCCCGATCAACAGCGAGGACGGCGTATCCAGTGGCAAGCCTCATATAAAGAGTTGGACGCTGAACTCGAGCGCATGTCAACGCTCACAGGCTTAGGGTGGTACTGCTATCTCGATTACGAACAACGCAAGTGGGTTATGGACGTGTCCGAGGGTCGAGACCTGACGCAAGGGCAGTCAGACAATTCCCCGGTCATCTTTAGCCCCGAGTTTGACTCAGTCGCCGAGCAACAGTTTTTAGACAGCATTGTTGACTACGCTTCAGTGGTTTATGTAGCTGGACAGGGCGAAGGCGCAGAGCGTCGTATCGTTGTTGTCGGCGATGGTGACGGACTTGATCGCCGTGAGGCATTTGTCGATGCTCGAGACGTTGAAGAGGAAATTGAGGATGAGGAAACGGGTGAAATGGTCCCGCGTCCGGTTGAGGACATCGATGAGGAACTACGACAACGCGGGGAGGAAGCGCTGGCAGAAAAGGCGCGCAAGCAGTCGTTTACATGTCAGATCATAGACGGCTCTCCGTTTAAGTATGAGGAAGACTGGGACCTAGGCGACATCGTAACTATCCAAAATCGTAAGTGGGGTGTCACTTTAGATGCCCGCATCGAGGAGGTCGAGGAGGTGATCGAGCGTGATAAGGGTCGCTCGCTATCTGTAACGTTTGGTCATGATTTGCCTAGCTTTATCAAAGTGATCAAGAGAGAGATGCGACAGAGCACCCTATAGGTGCTATTTTTTATGTAAAACGTGGAGGCGAGATGATGCATTGACGGAAAAGGACTGGAGAGAAGGCTTTACAGAGGTGAAAGAATCACTCGCTGAAATACGCACAGATCAAAAACACTTACTGCAATATATAAAAAACAATCAAGATCTAACATCACAAACGATGACGAAGGCAGACGAGGCATCCAACACAGCTAATCAAGCACTATATATTGCGCAAGGAGCAAAGACCGATCTCGTTTTATATAAAGAAGAGCAAGACCAAAAAATGATGAGGCAAAAGAAAAGCAGACGGTATTTACTGACAACCATATTTACCATAATTGGTTTATTGCTTACATTAATCGCAACCATAGCGCCTATACTTTTTAGGTTTTATGGCAATTAAGGAGAGGATCACATGTTAGAAGCACTGCAAACATCACTTATCGAGGTAGTCTTATCAACTGTCGGCATCTTAATCGCGGCGGCTGTATCTTATTTTACGCCGAAAATCAAGCGTTACCTGGACATTGCCGCAGACCGTGACAACCTCGGCATCATCGCTGAGATTACAAACGTTGCGGTAGAGCGTGTCGAGGAGCAATTTTCGGGCGAGTCTGGTGCGCTGAAGTTTGAAGAGGCAACACAATACGCATCCAAAATCTTGGAACGATACGGCATCGAGGTGTCTGACGATCTTATCCGTGCGCAGATCCAAGATGGTTGGCACCGCATGCAAACGGCAGATAAACAAGAGGTGTAGGCATGGTCAACATTATATCTGATATGATCCCCCGGTCTGCCAGCAACAGGCCGGGGCACTGGCAAACGCCAAATAAGATCGTCGTGCATGAGACAGCAACGTATCAAGAGGTGCCAACGCTGCTATGCACGGGCGTTATGTAAAAGGACAGGATGCCCGTAATCGGTCGGTGTCTTGGCATTTTACCGTTGATGACAGAGAGATCCGCCAGCATTTGCCCATTAACGAGCGTGGCTGGCACTCGGGTGCAGGTAACATTGATAGTGTCGGCATAGAAATATGTGTTAACGCTGACGGCAACTGGCAAAAGGCGAAAGCGAACGCTCAAAAGCTGATTGCTCACTTGCAATCACTAGGCATAAGCGTCATTACTACACACCGGCAGGAGACAGGCAAAAACTGCCCAGCTAGGCTGTTGCGTGAGGGCTTTGCTTCATTTTTGGCTGGGGTTAACAGCGTGGAGCAAGTCAAATCTGAGACTACAGAGGATGAGGTGATTTATGTGTTGGCTGGAGAATTTGAGTGGGGATCAAACAAAAAGGCGTTTGAGCAGGCGCTCAGGCGTTACGGCAACGTCAACGAGCGCGAGGCTTACGCTAACGATAAACTCAAGCTGGAGGATGCGTTGGGTGTCTTAGCAAAAGGCATCGATGCTGAGCCATCTGATAGCGTAGCAGAGGCGCATCGAGCGTCGTGGGATAAAGCCAAGCGAGTAGGCGTGCTCAATGGCGAGCGTCCCAAGCATTTTACGACTCGGGAGCAACTTGCGTCTGTCCTAGACCGCACTGGTCATCTGGATTAATCCACTAAAATGCGGGGAAATTCCTGCCATTTATTTTTGGTTTACCTATAGACACGTATATATAGATATGATATAATTAAAATATAGAAAGGAGGTAATAACTTGGAGATAGCGAAAGAATTAGCTAAGATATTCAAAGACTTGGCTATCGGAATCGGAGCACTTGGGCTACTCTACATCCGGCTTAAATCTCAAAGGAGAAAGCCCAAAAGCAAGCAGAAACGAAAGAAGCCCCATGCAAGAAGCGAAAGGGCAACAGGTAAAACGCTAGGTGAGGGATTGCGCCCCTCACCTTCCATACTATCATAAATTGGAGGGATTCAAACATGAACAAGATTGAAATTTCGTTCGCATTACTGGTAGCAATAGCGTTGTTATTTACAAACTGGTATGAAACGACTTTAGGGATTGTATCTATAACCGTTGCGGTAGTGTGTATGATTACAATATTTTTGATCACTCGTAACAAGAGGAGAGAAAAAGCATGAAGCACACCATTAACAGTAAAGATGAGCTTATAGCATTTGTCGACCACTACGTTTTGACCCCTAGTGAAGTAATGGAGATCCTCGATATTAATCGCCAAAGACTCTCTGCATTAAGTGCGGGTGGTAGGTTAAACCCGGTGAAGAAAGAGGGGAAAACTACAATCTATTACAGGCCGGATGTTGAAGCTTTAAAAAAGGAACTGGAAAAAGGGCGAGAAAAGTACAGACCGTACGACCAATAAGCCGCATAGCTTGCGGGCTACATAAGGGAGTGGATCGCATGAACAAGTTTCGAAGCAACCTGTACAAGCTAGCTCGTATCTTGGGAGACATTAATGCAGTAAAGAAAGGGACAGTCGGCAATCGCATCGCTAGAAGGGCGGCGGGTAAGGTCACAGGCCGAGGGTTACGGCGGATCTTCAAATGAGTGGGGTTGGAATATATCACTAGTAAAAAAGAATCAAAATATCTGTCAATTTGTGTTATAATGGAAATCCATCATTTGTTCGGTGCTTATCGAGCAATTAACCTCCACTATCGTGGGGGTCTTTTTTATGCCTAAAAATCCTTGGATTCTGGGCTTATTAGTTTCTATTGGTGATTCAACTTAGAATATTGACAACAAGATGAGTTTTGTATATCATTAATATACCGAATCGTAATAAATTGAATTCACTGAGGAGGGGAGTCTGTTTGAATCGTATATCTTTGTATAGAAGACAAAGTAAACTAACGCAAAGTAAGTTAGCTATAAAGATGGGGATTAGTCAGAAAAGAGTTTCGCAATTGGAAAGTGGCACTTCTGATCCCTCTATCTTTGAAATTCATAAGATGACTTATTTATTTAATTGTAGTTTTGAAGACCTTTACCCTAAAAAAGAGGAGCGTGGGAATGGAATGAATATATTTATAAAATATAAAGAATTAGAAAAGCATGCGGATCCCGATTTTACTCACTTAACCTATGGTGATGCTGATAATTTACGTGGGGCTAACACAAAAAAGAATGCAAAAATAGGGAGTTACGCTTTTTTCCATACGTCAATTGGAGATCAAGAGTATATTACAGCATACTATTTAATTGATAAAATACTTGAGCGCGGAGCTGATGGTAAACGAATTGATCAACTAAACAGTGCTGCGAAAGTGGATCATATTGTACTTGTAGGGGACCGTAATAAGTCAAAAATTCTGTCTACCCCTCTTGCATTGGACAGAAAATTGATTAAGGATTTGCCATCCTTAGGGATAACAGAAAACTATTTAGATAATTCGAAAACAGAGTTATTCGGAATAAGTAGTAAAACTAGGAATCATCGTACGATTAGCGATAAAGAAGCAAATCATATAATTCAATTGTGTAAGAATAAAGGTTAAACCCAAAAAGCTAGGTATGTTAATCTACCTAGCTTTAATATCAGAAATCACATCAAATTTTAAGTAATGCACCTCATCCCCAGCAAGCACATGAAACTGCCGTTGGTCATGATTGACATAATGGCAGTGACCGAGCACCTCGTAAAACAAGCCATCCTGCCAATACTCAAACTTAATCAACTGGTTATGCTCCATGCAGTCATCTAAGATGAGAGCAAACTCTTCCCATTGCTGCTCATCAATTTCTGGTTTATCCACCTTTTTGTGGTCCTTTTGATGATCTAGCCACGCCTCGCGCCACTCAGGTAAGATCATACGCATTGATTCCCAGCGCATGTTTGAGCCGGGCGTTAGTTTGTTGTCTCTCATGATTCACCTCATAGAACATTTGTTCTTATTATATAGGAACGAACGTTCGTGGGCAATGGGTTTTGAGATTGACGCAATATTGACGCAGGATTTTTTCGATCTTGCGTCAACTTTACGTAGTATGACTTTACTCGAATGATTCAATGATGCGATCTATCAGTAAATATTGAACGCTATATAATAGGAAGTAATGTGCTTATACAGCCTTCTAAGCTGTGGGTCGGGAGTTCGAATCTCTCCTGGGACGCCATTTATAATAATTACCAACCCCAAAATGGGGTCGGATCGGGGTCGATAATTTATATCAGCCCTTTTTTTGTGTGTAAATTTATAATTCGAGCAATGTCACCCCGTATCATCTACTCGTGAGGAAAGTTAAAATTATACGAACAATAACGATGTAATTACAGACAGTGACAGCTTTTTCAATAGTACATCAAGTTTAAACCCCGCGCTTGGATCTTTCCACCCTAACGCATTTATTATTTTTTCTCTACATGTAAAAAGGCGGGATAAATCATCATCAAAAGTGATACTACTCGTAAACGCATCTGTGCCTATTTCAGCAGCATTAGGCACGTAGTGTGATGGTGGCTTCGTCGAGGGTGATGATTGTGAGCCGGCGTGCGCAGCATGAGAAACGTAGCTTTTAAACAGCACAGGGAATATGAACGCCCAATGAGAAGTTATTTTTTTGTGCCAATATTCAATGATTTAAAGCTATTTATTTCAATTCAATGCTAATCATGTTAAATCTAATAATCAACTTTATCTATATCGAATCCATAAAGTAGTAAGGAATTCAACGGAATTTTGTTTGTTCAATTTATATGTATTTTCTTTATCCGATGTAAAAAGAGGAACATTTCAGTTTGCCCACTACCTTACAACATCGTAAGCTGACGTAAGATCAATCAATTCAGCATCGTGCGTCAAGGAGGTAAAATGTGTGTTAAAGACATAGGTTCAGGAGGCAATATGATGAGAAAAGCAGTGATTGGCATTAGTGTAGCAGTGATTCTAGGAATTGCTGCATTTATCGGGTTGTATTACTCGTTGAGTGATATGACTAGAGCGAACATCAACCCGTTTATTCAAGAAGAATATTGGTATGTTCAAGTTGATGAAGATGGCATAGTTGCTGAAGATGAGCAAGGAACTGTCTATTATGAGCTACCTGCAATGAATGAAGATGGAGACGAAATGGACATTGAGTTTACAGCGCTCAGTGAATTAAGAGAAGGTGCGTTTATTCAATTAACGATGAAAGAAGGCTTTGTGATGACGTATGAAGAGGTAGGGGAAGAGGACGTTCCTTAAGCGAGTAGTTAAATGTTAAGTATAAATGTATTGCACCATAAAGATTCTCTCAAACGTGTTTACTTGTGGTACACTTTAATCGATTATAACGTGTTTTAGGAGAGGATCTTGATGAGTGAGATTTAAAAGGCAAAGGGACGAATGGCCAACTAGAGTTGCACGAACATAAATTGGTCATTAAGCGAAAAGGGCTAACGAATAAGATGTTACATGGGCTCAAAGGGGATAAAGAAATATCCATTAGAGAGATTACCTCGATTCAATATAAAAAGCCAGGACTCGTTGCCGGCTATATTCAGTTCTCGTTTAGAGGGGGAACTGAGGCACAAGGGGGTGTGTGGCAAGCGGTAAGTGATGAGAATACGATTACGTTTAACCCCGGTCAAAACAAGAATTTCCTAAAAATAAAAGAAGAGATTGAAAAGAGGATCAATGATCTTTACGCCACTCCAACCGTCACTCAGCCTACGAACCAGAACTTGAACGATTATGATGAGATTGAAAGGCTCGCCTCATTGATGGAAAAAGGCTACATTACAGACGAAGAGTTTCAGGCAAAAAAGAAACAGATCTTAGGTCTATAACAATACAATTAAACGAATCCACCATATGGTGGATTCGTTTAATTAAAGGGTTTGTGTGTCTTCAATAAAGTCTTCAAGGTCACGAAGCTCTCTTAGGTCCACAAGATCGTATTCATCTGCAATTAGGATGAGTTGTTCGTAGGCGTTTGCAAGATGCTCGTTTCCGGCTACAACTTGTTCTACGAATGCTTCCTCTACATCTTGAGCAGTGTCGTTGTGGATCTCATCAAAATTGCCGTCTAATGACTCGACTGCTTCGGTATGAAGCTCCATTGCGAGTAAAAATTCATCAGCGTAATACGTCATTTCTGGTGTGCTAAATTCAGCTCGTTCCAGGTTGCGAATCTGGTATGGTACATTGTCCATGTAGCGGTTGTAGTGTACGTCGACTGTTGTTCTTACCTCCATGGCTGTGAAAACGGCACTCAAGTAGTACGGGTGTTCACGCATGTTCTGCGGATTGTCGGGATCGACAATTTGGGACTCTAGTAATGTAATCACATCTTCCTCTAAATCATCTTCTGAAGAGGTGACTTCTATTGCTTCAGGCGAGTCCGTTTGCTCTTCTTCGGGTTCTACATCCTCTTCTTCCGTTGCGGGTTCTACCGCGACGGGTTCATCTTCAGTCGTTTCTTGGTCCTCTTGTTCGTCTACACTTGTATTTTCGTTATCTTCTTCCTCAATCGTGCTAGATAGGATTCCGCACGCAGAAGTGAGTATGAGAATGGAGAATAATCCAACAAATTTCAACGTATGATGCATTCTTATTTTCATCCAGTCACCCTCCTTTTTCTTAACGATACGCAAAAGAAAAAACATCGTCAAACCAAGAAAGAGGGGGAGGTCATGCATAATATAGTTATAAAGCATTAGCAAATAAATGGAACAAGGTATGTACTCTGTTTGGCAATCGTTGTTTCACTCCATAGCACTGGGTCGTAGGACATGAAATCTTCACTAATAACGATATTTAGGTATCTCGGCTTAATTTTTCGTATGTGTGCGTCACTTCATTGATAGCAGATATGGTACAATGCCAACTAGATCTGGAATAAATGAGGTGCGAGACATGAAATGGTTGGACGTATTGTTTCCGCTAGCCGCTGTGTTCTATTTGATTGCGTTTGACTGGCAAGAAACAACGCTTGGCATTTTAGCTGCGATCGCCATTCTCCTTGTGGCGTCACTAGCTGTTACAAATATGATTTTACGAATCACACAGAAAAAGAAGAAAATGTAAAAAAGCAGGGTGCGCCTGCTTTTTTTAGTGTCCCGTAAATGTGGGGGTTCGTTTTTCTTTGAAAGCGTGCAGTCCTTCAACGTGATCATCGGATTGCCCGGCAATCGTTTGTGCGGCCGCTTCTTTTTCTAGCAACACGTCGTAAGATTGATCCATTCCATCGTACATATACCGTTTGATGAGTCCCACTGCTCGTGTTGGTGAATCGGCGAGTCGGCGGGTGAACTGCTCGATCTGCTCCTCCCAATCCGCTTCATCAATACACAATGATGCAAGGTGCAGTCCAACGGCTTCAGTGCCTGAAATTGGGTCGCCTAGAACGGAAATCTCCATCGCTTTTGCATAGCCAACAATTCGTGGTAAGACGGAAAGAAAACCTGCATCTGGAATGAGGCCGATGTTAACAAATGCACTAACGAACTTCGTGCGTGGCTGGACGAGTCGGAAATCAGCGGCTAAAGCAATGCTCATTCCAGCACCGGCAGCGGTTCCGTTGACAGCTGCAACAATCGGTTTTTCGACGGATCGCATCATGTTCAGAAGTGGGTGATAGCTAGACTTCAGGAAATCACCGTACCGTGTCGCCTCCTCAATGCTGTGAAGGTCCTGACCGGCAGAAAATGCTCGACCACTGCCGGTCATCATGATCGTCCGAATTTTTGGATCTTTGTTTGCGTGTTTCAAGGACTTTGTGATTTCTTTTAGCATGATCGGTGTTAATGCATTATAGGCATCCGGTCGGTTTAGACGAATGGTCGCAATATTGTGCTTCTCAGTATAAATAATTTCTTGAAAAGAATCAGTCACGTCACTACACTCCTTTAAACCGTGGCTGGCGTTTTTCTTTGAATGCGTTCATGCCTTCTTTCTGGTCGTCTGTAGCGAACGTGAGGTAAAAGTTCTTTCTTTCAAAAAGCATCCCATCGTGAATGGATTGGTGCTCCGCAGCGAGAACCGACTCCTTTATCGCACGTAGCGCAACGGCAGGTCGTTTTGCAAATGTACGTGCGAATTGAAGCGTTTCTTCATGTAGAATTTCTGAGGCGAATACCACGTTTACAACTCCGTTTTCATACAAGTATCGGGCAGAGATTGGTGTCCCTAGACCGATGATCTCCAACGCTTTTCTTCTACCGAGCGCATGGGTGAGGAGCTGTGTGCCACCAGCACCAGGGAGAACACCGAGGGTGACTTCAGGAAAACCGAACTGGCTGTTCTCTGCAGCAATAATACAGTCACAATGAAGAGCTAATTCAAAGCCTCCTCCAAGAGCCGAGCCGTGGACAGACGCAATCATTGGTTTCTTGATTCTCATGATCCGTTCCCAATCCCGAAACGGATCGGCATATTCCAATGAGACCGGTGATTCATCTTTCATCTCACTAATATCAGCACCTGCGGCAAACATCCGCCCGCTTCCATTTACAATGATGACCGATATTTGTCGGTCGTGATCGAACGCTTCCAGTTGATTGGCGATTTCTTTGACCATTTGCCGGTTGAGGGCATTAAAAACCTCTGGTCGGTCGAGAGTAATGATCCCGATCGACTCCGTTTGTGAAACACGAATATATTCGTTATTGCTCATCGACGTCCTCACCGATCATTAGCGTCACGAGGTTACCGGCGAACCCCATTAAATCTTTGCCTGAAGCTTTGCCTTCGTCACTTTTAAGGCCGGCTTTTAATGATTCGTGAGAATCATAAAACATCTCACAAAGCAAATAAAAATCACTTTCTCCTCCCATCGGGGAGCCAACAATCTTCGTCACTTTCATGTCGAGAAGTCCGGTTATTTCTTTTGTTATCGGTGCATGCGTATTGAAATAATAATCATCAAAGGCTGCTCGGTCTTCGGGCTGTTTATAAAGAGCGATAAGTTTTACCATACGATCATCTCCTTAAGAATGGATAGGTTTCATAGCTTCAAACGGATTTTTACAGTGATGGCAATAGAGGATACTACGACAGGCGGTTGGGCCGAACAAATTATCTACGGACGTAAATAAAGACTCGCAATACGGACAGTTCACCTCCCAATTAAAGTCTTCATCAGGAGTGGTGGGTACAGCAATTCCGTTTTGTCTCAATGATGCGATCCCTGCTTTCGTAATACGTGTTGTTGACCACGGCAAATCGAATGAAAAAGCAACATCAATGCGAGTGAACCCTTGTTGCTGTAAAGCTTGAACCACTTGACGTTCAATGAAATCAAGTGCTGGGCAACCGGTAAAAGTAGGAATCAATCGAACGAAGATTTTCCCTGAGGATGTAACGTCTATTTGGTCAATCATTCCTAAATCAACAATGCTTACACCAGCGAGTTCTGGGTCATCGACGGTCTTTAAAATCTGGTGGACAGTTTCCTTATTCAAACGATTCCCTACCATACCGCATGCTCTTCCAATCGATACACTTCTGAAAGCGTATCGATCGCTTGTTCGAGGTCTTTTGTATGTTCGCCTATTCTACCGCTAAACACTTTCTGCAGCGGTCTATCGGGCACTTGAACGAGTGTTTTACTCAATTCGTGAATCCATTGCTTTTCAATGAGACTTTCTTCTGGCATTAATTGATAGACGATCATCTTCTCTTGTTGGTCACCGAGTTGCAATAGATCGAGGCATTCGTTCCACGCTTCTTGAATGCGAGTATCAAGCTTTTGTTTTGCTGTAGCACTTGATGATTGCAGTTGATTGACCCACATTTTCCAATAAGCGAGATGGTACGTTTGCTCGGCTAACATACGATTGGCTGCATGGGTGAGTGGTACGTAGGAGCAATTTTTGAGCATTTGCAAACGCACTCGTTTAAATGTTTCATAGAAAAATCCGCGAATGACAGCAAGCGCCCAATCATAATAAGGATCTTGGTCGTATACTCCGTCACCGTTCTTTTTCTCCAAGTACGTAGCGTTTCGCCGCTCATTTGCCGATCTTTCATGGGCAAGTTTGTTCTTCGGCCCTTGGCCGAGTTCTTCTAATAATTGATAGAAATAAGCGGCATGACCATCGTGTTTTGGGTGATCGAAGAATACGCAACGTCAGCTTCAATATGGGGTGCAAGTCCGAGCCATTCAGATCCACGAAAAGCGACAATGAAATCATCATCGGCAAGTTGATACAACAATTGAATAACAACGTCCTTATACTCCGCGTTTTTAGCAGCTTCTTCAGCGTTGTGAATGATCGTCATGTGAATTCACCTCTTTCCATGACATGATTTCTTTTTCATCAAGCATTCCTTGTTCTTTCGCTTGCCACTTCTTGCGTAAATAGCCATAAGCTTTTGTTGTTCGATAATCTTTATTATCGATGCGGGTAGTCAACTGCTCCCGTTCTTCGCTCTCTAAACCGTAGATATGTTGTTTTGGTATGACCCAAATGTCAATTACATCTTCGCGTCGCATAAAGTTCTCTTGAGCAAGTAACAGTGCCATTTCAGCATTTGGTGCGACGAGACTAAACTGATATTGAAAAGACTGTTTGTTATTCTTTTTGCTGAATACTTCGAATTCTTGATAGAAAGAAGATTCATCCATTACGACACCTCATCTCGATTGGATAGTGCTTCTCGAACCCAGCGATTATTCTCATAAGCAATTTCTCGCAATGCGAGTCGTTCCTTTGAACGAGGGCCATTATTTGAGATGATTTGTTTAAATTCATTCCAGTCGGGTTGCGCATATATCCAACGTTGCTGCTGTTCATCGTAACGGACAGTAGGGTCAGGGACGGTTAAGCCTAATGAAAATACACGTGGCAAATATTTGTCCAGAAACGCCTGACGTAATTCTTCATTTGAGCTTTTGCGAATCCGATATTTCTTCGTAATTTCTTGTTTTGAAGACCCTGTCGTCGCAGCACTTTCTGGGCCAAAAAACATTAGCAACGACGGCCACCAACGGTTTAGTGAGTCTTGTAACATTTGTTTTTGGTCGTCAGTACCTTCGGCAAGTGCCATAATAATTGATTCTCCGTGTTGAGCATGAAATACTTCTTCTTTGCAAATGCGAAGCAAAGCGCGTTGATAAGGTCCATAAGAGGCATCAAGCATATTTGTTTGCGAAATAATCGCCGCCCCGTCCACGAGCCAGCCAACAATGCCCGCATCTGCACGTGTACGTTGGCATATGAAAAACATTATGAAACTTTAACCGTCCACTAAGCAAATCTTCCATAAGATGTTGTCGGTTTCTTCCGTACGGTTTCATGAGATCTTCGGTGACGCGCAGAAGTAGCTGCCCATGCCCCATTTCATCTTGAACTTTTGCCATAATGGCGAGCTTTCGTTCCAAACTCGGGGCTTTTGGAACCCATTCTTTTTCTGGAAGTGCGCCCATAATCTCACTAATACCATGCATGGAAATTAGCTTAATCAGTGTTGTTCTGTATTCTTCGGGCATCCAGTCGTCAGCTTCAATTTTATCTCCTCGTTCAATCTTCTCCATAAACTGTTCGTATAGAGCCGGGTCGTCGTTTGAAGAATCGGCGATTTGATGTTCCAGAAAATGATACATCACGCACGCTCCTTTTATTACGTTATTTTAACGTTATAATATCATTCTGTTATACGAATCGCAATATCGAAAGTTAGGAAAATTATATCTATTCTTGCGTTTATTTGTAAGATTATTCAAAAAATATGATTGACAGCGAGCGATAATCGATGTAATTTATGTATAACAAAATAAGATCAGCCGTAATGAAAAAGAATGACATCGGTAAATTTTAGCAAGTTAAAGTGTTAATTTGTTGAAGGTTGTGCGATAATACGATAAAAGAAATGAAGAACAGTCTTATATCTTGTTCTTTTTTCGAATATTTTGTTTAAGGGGGATTTCATTTGAAAAAGTATCTACTAGGGTCGGGGTCTTTAGTATTTGCTGCTGCATTATTCATGGCGTGTGATGCAGGGGAGGAGAATGGCGAAACAGAAGAGGCGTCGGGAGATGCTACAGGTGATGAAGAAGTAGAAGACGAAGATGATGCGGGCGAAGAGGCGACATCAGCGAATGGTGAGGCGTTTGATATTGGTGTCGTTCAATATGCTGACCACCCATCTCTTGACGCTGCCACAGATGGATTTAAAGACGCCCTTGATGATGCCGGGTTAGACATTACTTATGATGACCAGAACAAATGGGGATATGAATGTGTTGCAAACGATTGCGGATACGTTTATCGGGAATGATGTGGACCTTATTTTTGCAAATGCAACACCAGCAGCACAAATTATGTCAAGCTCAACTGCGGACATTCCTATTTTATTTACCTCGGTGACCGACCCAGAAGGAGCGCAACTTGTGGATAGTTTGGACTCACCAGGAGGCAACGTTACAGGTACGATGGATTTGCATCCAGATGCCATCTCACAAACGGTCGAACTGATGAGTGAAGAGTTTGATATTGAGACGATTGGAATGATTTACAATGCAGGCGAGCAAAATTCAGAATATCAAGTGAGTATTGCTGAAGAGACTGCCGACGAATTAGGAATGAGTGTACAAACGGCAACTGTTCAAACATCAGCAGACGTGCAAAGTGCAACTGAAAGCCTGATTGGTAATATTGATGCCATTTATATTATTACAGATAATGAAGTCGTTTCTGGACTTGACGCGGTCATTGGTGTGGCAGAGAGCGAAGGCTTACCGCTTTTTGTTGGGGAATTAGATTCTGTTGAGGCTGGAGGTTTAGCAGGTTTCGGGTTTTCATATTATGATATTGGCTACAAAACTGGAGAAATGGCGGCAGACGTACTCGTGAATGGGGAAGACCCAGCCACGTTATCTGTAGAATTCCCACCAGAGCTAGAGCTTGTCTTTAATGAAGGAGCAGCAGAACGCATGGGTCTGGATTGGATGAAGAATGGGAAACCATCGCTGACAACATAATCAACGAGTGAAAAGGTGAGGTGAAACGGCATGTTTACGGCCATTTTTGGCTCACTTGAACTCGGGCTATTATATGGAATTATGGCATTAGGAGTCTATCTGTCATTTCGGGTGTTAAACTTCCCTGATTTGACGGTTGACGGTAGTTTTGTCACGGGAGGTGCGGTAGCTGCCATTCTGATTACGAGTGGGTACTCGCCGATTCTCGCGACTGTAGCGGCCGTCGCCGCCGGATTTCTTGCCGGGACAATTACGGGGACGCTTCATGCCAAAGGCAAGATTAACCCGTTGTTATCCGGCATTCTCATGATGATCGCTTTGTATTCCATCAACTTGCGAATTATGGGGAACAGCCCAAACATTCCGTTGATGCGAGAAGATACAATCATGACGATGTTTGGCAATGCGTGGGCATCACTTCCGTTTGATGGATGGATGGCAAGCTTGTTTGGTGCATTGAATATTGGGTTCCAACCGAGCACGTGGGGGATTTTATTGCTCGCGTTCGTGATCGTCATCTGTGTGAAGCTCTTTACGGATTTCTTTTTAAAGACGGAAGTTGGTCTTGCTGTTAGAGCGACGGGTGATAACCCAAGAATGATTAGCTCTTTATCAGCGAATACAGACCGTTTAAAAATCATCGGGCTTGGGATATCGAATGGATTTGTTGCATTGTCAGGTGCAGTGATTACCCAGTATAGTAGTTTTGTTGATGTGAACATGGGTATTGGGATGATCATTATCGGTCTCGCTTCAGTCATTATTGGAGAATCGATTTTTGGTAAAGGCTCAATTTTCAAAATTACGCTTGCGGTCATCGTTGGTGCGGTTATTTACCGTATTGTCGTGGCATTGGCGCTTAGGGTTGGGTTTTTGGAAACGGGTGATATGAAACTCATTACTGCCGTCATTGTTATCGGAGCGCTCGTTATTCCGAAAATGATTGATGATGGGAAAGAGCGAAGGCGTAAATATAATAAAGCAAGAAAGATTAAACGAGAATACGAAGGGGAGGAGAGCGTTGCTTCAACTAAGTCAGATTTATAAAGTGTTTAATGAAGGCACGATTGATGAGAAAGCAGCGCTGGAACGCGTCTACCTTACACTAGAACCAGGGGATTTTGTGACGGTAATTGGCAGTAACGGTGCGGGGAAATCAACAATGATGAATCTAATAGCCGGTAATTTGACTCCTGATGTAGGCACTGTCAAAATTGATGGCAAAGATGTGACCCGTCAAAAAGAACATGAACGATCGAGGTTAATCGGTCGAGTGTTTCAAGATCCTATGGCGGGGACCGCACCTTCAATGACGATTGAGGAGAATATGGGAATGGCGTATAGCCGGACGCATAAACGTTCATTCTTCTCAATGGGCGTGACGAAAAAACGGAAACTTTTATTTCGAGAGCAACTTGCGACACTAGGTCTCGGGCTTGAAGATCGACTGAACGCGAAAGTTGGCTTTTTATCAGGGGGAGAGCGTCAAGCGTTATCGCTCCTCATGGCCACGTTTACGAACCCGTCAATCTTGCTTTTGGATGAACATACCGCCGCACTTGACCCGTCTCGCGCCAAGTTGATTACCGAGAAGACGAAAGAGATCGTTGCAGGGACAGAGCTGACAACACTTATGGTCACCCACAATATGCAGCAAGCGTTAGATCTAGGCAATCGGCTAATTATGATGGATAAAGGACAGATTATATTTGAAGCTTCAGGCGACCAGAAGAAAGAGCTCACGGTGGAACGGCTGTTACATGAGTTTCAAAAGATTCGTGGCGACCATCTCGCGAATGACCGTGCGGTACTCAGTTCATAAGATAGAATAAGAGAAACGTACTTTCAAAGAAGGGAACGGCGATACTTTGTCTCAAAAAGTCAATGCACGCTCCATGATCTTTACAATCTATGGGGATTACATTCATCACTATGGAGGAAAAGTTTGGGTTGGGACACTCATTCGCCTTTTAGAAGCCTTTGGACATAATGCACAGGCAGTGCGAGCTGCGATATCTAGAATGCAAAAACAAGGGTGGGTGCAAGCCGAAAAAAGAGGCAATCGCAGTTTTTATTCACTTACCACCCAAGGTCAAAAACGGATGCGAGAAGCAGGAAAGCGTATTTTCAATGATGTGGAAAAAGAATGGGACGGAAGATGGCGTATGCTTATTTATTCGATTCCAGAAGACCAACGCAAGCTCCGAGATGAATTACGAAAGGAATTAGGGTGGAGTGGTTTTGGCTCACTGACGCATAGTTGTTGGCTCACACCCCATCGATTAGAAGATCAAGTTCAGCAGCTTTCCAAGCGCTATGGAATTGCAGAATATATCCATTTTTTTACAGGTGATCATCAAACGCCAGAACGCAACGACGAGCTCGTTGAAAAATGTTGGGACCTTGCCGCAGTGAACGAACGTTATCGACAGTTTATTGATGAATACAGTAAGCGGTTCATCATTACGCGAAACGAAATTAAGAACCAAAAGATGAACCGAGAACAATGCTTTGTAGAGCGCACGAAACTTGTCCACGAGTATCGGAAGTTTCTTTTTATAGACCCAGAACTTCCTGAACCGCTGCTCCCAGATTACTGGGTGGGTGATCATGCGTCTTCCCTATTTCATGAATACTATGAAGTGTTAGCCGAGCCAGCGAATGAGTTTTTTGAATCGGTGTACAAGGAAGATAATGATGCCGCAGCCAGTGTGAAGCGTGGCAAAGGATACCGGGAACCTTTGTCTGTAAAGGAGTAATTCATGGAGCCATTTACAATTCGAGATTTCAAACAAGTCGCCAATCACAATCGTCCACCGCCTGCGTGTGATACGCATATGAATGTTATAGTACAACGTGCAGAACATGGGAAATCCACGGGCATCTGGTCGCCAGATGAGCGGTTTGTAAACGGAAATGGGGTTGTTATGGGCGGGTTTTTGTCTGGTGCTACCGATATTCTGATGGCGTATGCACTCGCATCAACACTTGAGGACAACCAAAGCTTTGCAAGTGTAGATCTTCATACAACATTTCACCGTCCCATTTTCCCAGGTAATGTGACAGTAAATGCCGAAGTTGAGAAACTCGGCAAAAAGATGGCTTACGTGACTGGGGAGTTATGGCAAAACGATAAAAAAGCAGCATCAACTGTGTCTTCAATCTTCATCCAAACGAACCAACAGTGAGGGTCGTGAATGTACGAACCCCTCGCTGTTTTTCTGTGTGGGCAGACAGGCATAATAAGTAAAGTGTTGTGGGGAATCTATAATTGGTATATAGCGGCTTTTATCAATTAAGACAACGTCCAAAACGATCTATATAGGGTGATCTTTAAATCTTCCTGATTTGCGTTGTTAGTTTTTACTTTCCGCTACAGGCGAATTCTTGTACTCCAGAGCACAAGTGCAACATCGGTGGTCAGAAATCGCCCACCGTGTTTACTATGCACTCCAGAGCACAAGTGCAACATCGGCGGCCAAGGTGCTGCACTCCAAAATCCAAAACATGCGGTATGTTGAACGTGGAACGGAAGAACTGGTTCCAAAGATCATCGATTGGAATCAGATTCACTCATAAGTGATCGGTTTGCCTCGTTCTAATTCCAATCGATCGACGTCTCGTTCCAAACCTTCGTTTATGGAATCAGATTCAACATATTATAGAAAATGACCAACAATCTAGCCCAAAATCGATGCTCATTGAGTTGCACGCCCTGCCCCAATCTCCGAGTTGAAAACCCAAATCCTAACGGCGCTAGCGCGCCGAATTGAGACCTATTTCGGTTAGGCCCCGCTGGGGCTGACAGGTCGTATGGTGTTCGATTTAATTCAATCTGCGCTCCAGTTGAAACAAACTGCGCGCAAGTTTTACGAAATGAGCGCTAAATTCGCTAAAAAGTGTAAACTTGTTCGCAGAAAATTCAAACTAGCGCACAATGTGAACCACTCTCCCTTGCCCTTTCCCATAGTATTATAAATAGAAAAAGCGAACCCTAGCATCGGCTGAGGTTCACTTTTTTTCATCGTCTCTTCCTTATTTGAGAGAAGTAAGGAGGCGATATGGCTTTTCAAGTAAGCTTTTCATCCGGTTCGTAAACATCACCGCTGTGTAGCCATCGGCAACGCGGTGATCAAAAGAGAGTGACAGGTTAAGCATCGACCTTATGACGATTGTTTTGTTACGCACAACCGGTGTATCTTCGATCTGATGAAGAGCGAGAATGGCGACTTCGGGGTGGTTAATAATCGGTGTTGCATAAACCCTCCGATCGGACCGACATTGCTAATCGTAAATGTGCCTCCTCGTAAGTCGCTCACTTCACACTCGTTGTTTTGCGCTTTCTCGGTAAGTTGTTTCATCTCTTCATGCAGGTGCGGAATGCTTTTTTGTTCGGCGTTCTTTATCACAGGAACAATGAGACCTCATCGGTATGTGTCGCGATTCCACAGTTTATCGTCGGCTCCAGCGTAATTTCCTCTCGTTCTTCATCTAATTTTGAATTAAAGACAGGGAACTCTACTAGGCAATCGATACGGCTTTTAGAAAAAATGCCGTGAGAGAAAGATGAACACCGTCTTCTTTTAATTCATCTTTCACTTCAATTAACGCGCTTACATCAATCCGGTCAAAGTGCGTGACGTGCGGAATCGTGTAAGCGGAAGTTGTCATTTTTTTAGCAATTTGCTTTCTGCGTCCTTTGAAAGGTAGGGTTTCTTTCTTCGTGTGCGTATCCAATAGTGTACGATCGGTTGTTGGATTGTCGCTACTTTGACGTATACGTTCAATATCTTCGTTCGTAATTCGTTTGTTTTTACCCGTTCCTTCAATCGTTTCAATCTCGATGCCATATGAACGAGCAAGTTTGCGTGTGTAAGGAGCTGCTTTTACATTCCTCATTCGAAAAAGACGCGAAGGTGTAGGGGAGGAGAAGCCCTTCTCAGCATTTTGTGTTGGTGAGGGAGAAGGTGTTGTCTTTTTGGAGTGATCCTCAATTACAATAATGGTGGCACCTGTTTGCACGACGTCTCCCTCTGCAACAGGGATGTTAACGACTTTTCCGGCAACCGGTGAAGGCAGATCAGCGGTCACTTTATCAGTCTGGACACTCAACACAGGCTGGTCAGCTAAGACCGAGTCCCCTACTTTTACAAAGACGGTGTCCACAGTACCTTCAGTAATGCCTTCACCGATGTCGGTTAATTTCATTTCAAACATACACACCCCTACCCTTCATTCATGACATGTTCAATGGCTGCGCCAATTCGCTTGGCACTTGGAATATACGCTTGTTCAATAGAGAAAAACGGTACGTGAACGTCAAACCCCGTCACTCGTTGAATCGGGGCGCGTAAAGAGTACAAAGCTTCATCATTAATCATCGCAATAATTTCCGCACCAAAGCCGCTCGTCTGGTGACCTTCATGGACGACAACGACCCGGCCTGTTTTTTCTACGGAAGCTATAATCGTTGGAACGTCTAGCGGGTCAAGCGTACGTAAGTCAATGACTTCTGATTGAATCCCTTTTTCTTCAAGTGTGTCACGTGCAGCCTCCAATGCTAGACGTACCATGTTGCCCCAAGCAAGAACGGTTACATCCTCACCCGTTTGACGAACACTCGCTTCTCCAATGTTTACGATGTATTTCTCAACAGGAACGTCTTCACGATACGCACGGTACGTTTTCATCGGCTCCATAAAAAGTACCGGGTCAGGGTCAAGAATACTTGCGATTAACAGCCCCTTAGCATCATAGGGGGTTGATGGTACGACGACTTTTAAACCCGGAATGTGCGTGAAAAGGGACTCCATACTGTCTGAATGCAGTTCAGGAGCATGAATTCCCGCACCGTAAGGAGCGCGGATAACGAGCGGTACAGTGAAGCGGCTTAACGTTCGTGTACGCATACGGACGGCGTGGGACACAATCTGCTGAAAGGCAGGATAGATAAAACCTTGAAATTGCATTTCAGCCACAGGTAAAAAACCGTTCATCGCAAGACCGATACTCGTGCCGATGATTCCTGATTCAGCAAGGGGGGTATCCACAACCCGTTGTTCCCCAAATTCTAGTTGCAGTCCATCGGTAGCTCGGAACACACCCCCATTTGTTCCGATGTCTTCCCCAAGTAATATGACGCGCTCATCTTCACGTAACATTACTTCTAATCCAGAAGTGATCGCACCAACAAGAGTCATTTCTTTCGTTTTTTTCTCCTCCGAAGCACTCGTTTGACTCGTCATTGGTGGGCCTCCTTTTCAAAGCGTTCATGTTGCTTAATTAGTGAAGCACTTTTCGTTTGAAATACGTGTTCAAACATGACGGTTGCATCTGGATCCGGATAGCGATCAACGGCTTCGGCTGCTTCGTCAATTTCAGATTGAATGATCGCCTGTTCTCGTTTTAGCCAATCATCTCCGATGGCTCCTTTTAATGATAGGTACGTATGTACCCTTGATAAGCAATCTTCAGTGCGGCGGGCCTCGCTTTCTTGTTGGTCACGATACTTCGTCGGATCATCGGCGGTTGTATGCGCGCCGTACCGCCACGTTACGGCCTCAATAAGCGTTGGTCCTCCACCGTTTCTAGCTTTATCTATCGCTTTTGACACGGTTGTATAAACGGCATAAACGTCATTACCATCGACGCGAATTCCTTCAATATCATAGGCATCGGCTTTTTGAGCGATCGTTTTGGATTTCATCTGTTTGTGTTGAGGGACGCTAATCGCGTACTGATTGTTTTGGCATAGGAAAATCGTAGGTGTATTGTAAACGCTTGCAAAATTGAGCCCTTCATGAAAGTCACCTTCAGATGTGGCGCCGTCACCGAAGTAAGCAATAGACACACGATCGGTTCCTTTTAGTTGTTCAGCCCAACCTGTACCTACGGCGTGTAGTAATTGTGTAGCAATTGGAACGGAAGGGGGGAGGATGTTCATGCCTTCGGGAGGAATACACCCTTCAATTCTACCTTTCCAATAGAGAAAAATGGTGAGAAGGTCATGACTGTAAGTCATTGTCGCAGCATGATCTCGGTACGTAGGAAATAACCAATCTCCATCGGATAGCGCCATCGCACTTCCAATTTGAGCGGCTTCTTGGCCTTCAAAAGGCGCATATGTTCCAATTCTTCCTTGACGTTGCATCGTGACCGCTTTCTGATCGAAAAGACGTGCACGAAGCATCTTCGTATACATCTTAATGAGTAAAGAAGTGTCTATGTCTCGATCGTCGGCGAGCGTGTCTCCGTCTGGCAAAATCATTTGAAAGAGCGGATAGCGTTCGGTAGAGTCTGAGTTATTCGCACGTGTAGAATTTACAAATTGCGCCAATCTGAACCCTCCTATAAATATAACGAAATATTCATGCTACGACATTATACTGTTATGATAACGGGCAATATGATGTGTTGTCAATAAAATTAAGAATATTCAGTTCTGTATCTGAAAACCCTATGAATAATAGCATCTATGTGATTTTTCCGTTTAAAACAGTAAAGCAAAACCGTAGTTATGTAAGAAAACGTGAAGTTGAATAAATGTATGACGAACAAAAAACGATAACAAAAAAAGTGTAACAAACCCGAAGAGGGTCCATGCTACACTTCACTAATAGAATAAATGGAGGAAAATAAGATAAAGAGGTAGCGATGCGTTGAGCGGAGGACGATTCTCTCGTTCTGCCAATCCATTTCAACACAGTGGCCTTGGAGCCATTCCACATCGCCTTGATTCCCGCTGCAAACGGCTATGCGCAATTCTTGATCGTTAGACTGTTGGATTACACGCACAAGTCTGTGCCATTCCCTTTGATTTGCGAGGGTATACGGTCGTTTGCGATATTCTATATGATGTAAGGTTTGGCGTTTCTCTAAATCATTCCAGTTAAGCGTCATCATTCGTTTTACTTGATCATTGTAATGCATCGTCCATCCCCCTTCCTAAACAGTGACGATGTTGTAATAACTTCAATTTAACACGAACACTAGTTCGCAGTCAACGTAAATTGACTTTGTGAAATTATGTGACAAAAAACGGTTGACCTCGAAGAGATAACGATGTAACATTGTTTTCATATTGTCGGTGTTCATTTAGGGTGAACAAATGAACGTGTTGAGTGAACAAGAGGTTGGGATTGGGGTGAATGCAATGTCAGAAAAACAGCAGTGGATCTTTATGAATGGAGAGTTTGTAGAGAAACACAATGCAAAAGTATCTGTATATGATCATGGCTTTTTATATGGAGACGGCGTGTTTGAAGGCATACGTGCCTACGACAATAATGTGTATAAGTTAAAGGATCATATTGTTCGTCTGTATGAATCAGCCCGATCAATCATGATGGAGATCCCATACTCACAACAAGAAATGGAAGACATTGTTGTAGAAACGATTCGTAGAAATCAGCTTAAAGATTCTTACATTCGTGTCGTTGTCTCACGTGGTGTTGGTAATCTTGGACTTGACCTAGATCATGTGGAGAGCCGCAAGTCATCGTCATTGCTGAAAAGCTTGCGTTATTTCCAGAGGAATTATATGAAACGGGAATTGAAATTGTAAGTGTTGCGACAAGAAGAAATCGTCCTGATGTACTCAGTCCAAAAGTAAAATCATTAAATTACTTAAATAATATTCTAGTAAAAATTGAAGCGAACCTTGCAGGCGTTCCTGAAGCGCTCATGCTAAACGATGAAGGTTATGTTGCAGAAGGCTCTGGGGACAACATCTTCTTAGTGAAGAATGGAACGATTTTCACGCCTCCGGGTTACGTCGGCGCTTTGGAAGGGATTACCCGCCAAGCCATCATTGATATCGCGAATGAGTTTGGATATCCAATTAAAGAACAACCATTTACTCGCCACGATGTGTATACAGCTGATGAGATGTTTTTGACGGGTACGGCGGCAGAGGTTATTGCTGTTGTAAAGGTAGACGGTCGGACAATCGGCGACGGTATACCAGGCAAGGAAACGGTAAAACTTACCGAAGCATTTCGTGAGAAGGTTACCCATGACGGTACCCCTGTATACGAAAAGAGCATGGAAGCTGGATAATTTTTAAAAGTTGTTGAATAACTCTGTTTTTCTAAGCATAGGTGTGTTACTATATCAATCAATAACAAATTCGAAATTCGTACAATTCAATATTTAAAACGTTGAAGAGGACCAGTAGTTATTAATACTTTCTTTACAGAGAGCCGTTCGTGCTGAGAGACGGTGAGAAAGCTAATAATGAACTCCCCTCGGAGTGTGATAGTGAATGTATAACAAGTAGCTATCACCGGTCGGATTATCATCTGACCGTTACTAACAAGCGCTTTTAGCGCAATGAGCCGGTTGCTGTTTAGAACCGGGAAATTAGGGTGGTACCGCGGAATAACCTTTTCGCCCCTTTGGTTAAATGTCCAATGGGGAGAAAAGGTTATTTTTTATCGTAGACAGATGGATGCTTTGGAGGAAGAGGAATTGTATGAAGGAGGAAGATGGAGATGGGCACGAATCTCGAAGTGCAAGGTGATGAACGGAGAACTGACCGGAACAACGAAGAGATGAATGGCAGTCAAATGGTTCTCGAATCACTGTCAGAAGAAGGTGTTGAAATCATTTTTGGCTATCCTGGCGGAGCCATCCTGCCGACGTATGACGAGATTTACAAAAAAGGGATTCGTCACATTTTAGCAAGACACGAGCAAGGCGCAATACACGCTGCTGAAGGTTATGCAAGAGTGTCGGGGAAACCAGGTGTTTGCATCGTTACGTCGGGCCCAGGGCGACAAATGTTGTGACGGGCATTGCCGATGCGATGATTGACTCATTGCCGCTTGTCGTCATTACCGGTCAAGTTGCAACGAATGTCATCGGTACGGATGCTTTTCAAGAGGCGGATATGATCGGTATTACGATGCCAATCACAAAGCATAATTTTCAAATCCGAAATGTCGCAGATATCCCTACGGTGATGAAAGAAGCTTTTCACATTGCGACAACTGGTCGTCCAGGTCCTGTACTCATTGATTTGCCCAAAGATGTATCCATCGATCGAGGGAACTTTACGTATCCAAAAAGGGTGCAACTACCCGGTTATCAACCAACCGTTCAACCTAATCGATTGCAAATTAAGAAATTAAAAGCGGCGATTGAGAAAGCCAAACGTCCTGTCATACTCGCTGGTGCTGGCGTTCTCCATGCAGGTGGTGCAAATGAACTTGAACGTTTTGCAAAAACACAAAACATTCCGGTATCGTCAACACTGCTCGGTCTGGGAGGATTTCCTGCTCATGATGATTTGAGCCTTGGAATGGCAGGAATGCACGGCTTGTACGCATCTAACATGGCGTTGCATGAATCAGATTTACTCATCAACATTGGGGCTCGCTTTGATGATCGTCTTACGGGTAAACTGGAACACTTTGCTCCATACGCGACGGTTGCACACGTCGATGTAGACCCTGTTGAAATCGGAAAGAACATTCCGACTGACATTCCGATTGTTGGGGATGCAAAACGAGCGTTACAGCTACTGAATGAAACAACTGAACCACTAGGTCGCTTCGATGAATGGCACGAGCGGTTAGGTGAATACAAAAGCAACTACCCACTCTGGTATGAAGCGGACCACGAAACAATCAAACCGCAAGCACTCATGGAAATGGTTTACGAGGAAACAAATGGCGACGCGATCGTGACGACAGACGTAGGTCAACATCAAATGTGGGCAGCCCAGTATTACAAATTCAATGAACCCAATCACTGGGTCACATCTGGGGGCTAGGAACGATGGGCTTTGGTTTTCCGGCAGCCATCGGCGCACAGTTTGCTGAACCCGACAAAACGGTTGTAGCCGTCGTAGGAGATGCAGGTTTTCAGATGACCCTCCAGGAGATGTCGATTCTTCAAGAACTGCATCTTCCTGTAAAGATTGTGATTGTAAACAATGCTTCGCTTGGGATGGTAAGGCAATGGCAAGAGTTGTTCCACGGAGAACGGTATTCTCATTCACTGTTTCCGATTCAACCCGATTTCACGAAACTATCGGAAGCGTATAACATTCCAGGATATCGTATCGACGACCCAAGTGAAGCAAGAACGGTTCTAAAAAAAGGGCTAGCGATTGACGGACCTGTATTGTTCGATTTCAGAGTGACAGGTCAAGAAAATGTGTACCCAATGATTGCACCTGGTAAAGGTCATCAGGAAATGGAGGGAATTGCGCCGTGATTCGAACGATAACTGCAACGGTGAACAATTCGTCAGGTGTACTAAACCGGATTACAGGATTGTTCGCTAGGCGACAGTTCAATATTGAGAGTATCACCGTTGGAACGACCGAGAATCCCGAGATATCAAGAATGACTTTCGTTGTGAATGTAGAAAGCGATGGCGCGCTTGACCAAGTTGTCAAACAGTTGAACAAACAAGTAGATGTACTAAAAGTAAGAGATATTTCGGGTGAATCGATTGTTCTTCGAGAGTTAGCGCTCATAAAAGTAGTTGCTTCAGCAGAAAACCGTGGAGAAATTGAAACACTCGCCCGTCCATTTCGAGCAACCATTGTTGATGTCGGTCGGGACACTGTCACACTTCAAGTTACTGGCGACCATAGCAAGGTTGAAGCATTGATTGACCTTCTCAAGCCTTACGGAATCAAGGAGTTAGCTCGAACGGGGGCAACAGCCTTGAAACGAAGCTCAACCACACAAGCTCAAGAATTGAAATACTCGCTTTTCCAATAATATAACACAATCTAAAGGAGAGATTTAAGATGGCTACAGTATTTTATAATAACGATATTAATGAGAACGTACTTGGAGGAAAAACAATTGCCGTGATCGGTTATGGCTCACAAGGACATGCGCACGCATTAAATATGAAAGAAAGCGGAGTAAATGTCATTATCGGCATCCGTAAAGGCCGTTCTTGGGAGAAAGCAGAAAAAGATGGGTTTGATGTGTATGAAGTATCCGCAGCTGCTGAGCGTGCAGATATTCTCATGCTTGCTCTACCTGATGAAGCGCAGCCTGCAATCTATGAAAATGAAATCAAGCCTATTTAACAACTGGAAAATCACTCGTATTTGCACATGGATTCAACATTCATTTTAGCCAAATTCAACCACCAGCAGATGTGAATGTGTTCATGGTCGCTCCAAAAGGTCCAGGTCATATCGTGCGTCGTACGTATGAAGCAGGTGCAGGTGTTCCAGCACTTTATGCGATCTACCAAGACCCTCATGGCGAGGCAAAAGATCTAGCACTTGCCTATGCGAAACAAATAGGGGCAGGTCGAGCAGGTATTATTGAAACAACGTTCCAAGAAGAAACAGAAACCGACCTATTCGGCGAGCAAGCTGTCTTATGTGGCGGAACGTCGGCACTAGTAAAAGCTGGTTTTGAAACACTTGTTGAAGCAGGATACCAACCAGAAGTCGCATACTTTGAATGTTTACACGAATTGAACTTATTGTTGACCTGATGTATGAGGCGGTTTGGAGTACATGAGGTACTCGATCTCAGATACTGCACAGTGGGGTGACTTCCAAGCTGGATCTCGAATTATAACGGATGATACGAAACAAGCCATGAAAGAAATCCTTGATGACATTCAAACAGGGAAGTTTGCTAAAGGGTGGATTTTAGAAAACCAAGCGAATCGTCCACAATTTAATGCCATTAATAATCGTGAACATGCGCACCAGCTGACAGAAGTTGGTCAAAAACTTCGAGAGATGATGCCGTTTGTTAAACAAGACCAAAAAGGAGTGGTATCACGTGCGGGCAGTTGAGTTTTTTGACACGACTTTACGAGACGGTGAACAGCAACCGGGTTTGAATTTAAATCGTGACGAAAAATTGGAAATTGCAAAGCAGCTCGACCGTCTAGGTGTTGATATCATTGAAGCCGGTTTTCCGGCTTCCAATGAGGCGACTTTTTATCCGTCAAGCAAATTGCAGAAACAGTAAAAAATAGTACGGTGACCGGTCTGTCGCGAGTGAAAAAGCAAGACATCGACATTGCCTATGACGCTCTGAAAAACACTGCAGCGCCTAGAATTCATTTGTTTATCGCAACGTCTGACGTTCATATTAAGCACAAATTGTTCATGACCCAAGATGAAGTATTGGCTTCTGCTGTAGAAGCTGTTAAATACGCAAAGACGTTGTTCAAGACGGTCCAATTTTCAGCAGAAGATGCGTGTCGGACGGATTGGGGATTTTTAACGAGAATTTCTGAAGCGGTCATTGAAGCGGGTGTTGACGTCATCAATTTACCGGATACAGTTGGGTATACAACGCCGAATGAAATTCGCGCCATGTTTAAACACATGAAAGACAACGTAAAAGGCGTCGAAAAGATTAAACTCTCAAGTCATTGTCACGACGACTTAGGAATGGCAGTTGCCAATTCACTTGCAGCTGTTGAAGGTGGAGCTGACCAAGTGGAATGTACGATAAACGGTTTAGGAGAGCGGGCAGGCAATGCTTCACTCGAAGAAATTGCCGTCGCTTTGCATATCCGAAAAGACCATTACCAAAGATCATCAAACCTAGTACTTTCTGAAATCAAGCGAACGAGTAACCTAGTGAGCACGTTGAGTGGTACCGTCGTTCCTGGTAATAAAGCCATTGTCGGCGCTAATGCATTTGCTCACGAATCCGGGATCCACCAAGACGGAGTTTTAAAAGAGAGCACCACGTATGAAATCATTACACCAGAACTTGTCGGTGTTGAGAAGAATAAACTCGTTCTCGGTAAGCTTTCAGGTAAGCATGCCTTTCGAAATAAGTCGTTGAACTTGGGTTTGATCCGACAGATGAAGAGTTAAAGCGAGTATTCGCCTCGTTTAAGGCACTTGCCCACAAAAAGAAAAATGTTACCGATGATGATATCTTCGCGCTAATGGCTGCTGACAAGGCTGGCAGTCCAGTCGGTCAATATGAACTGCAAAGCTTGCAAGTAAACGTAGCGACGCAAGCGAACGTCATCCAGACGGCAACAGTCATCGTAAAAACACCGAACGGTGAAACGGTTGAAGAAGCGGCAACGGGTAAAGGGAGTGTTGAGGCGGTGTACAACACGTTGGCTCGGATCATCGGAGAAGAGATCCGACTTGATGATTACCGTATTCAATCGGTAAGCGGTGGAGAAGACGCACTAGCTGAAGTGGTTGTTCACCTTACGTATAAGGATGATTCGTCACTTGGAAGAGGTACGGCGCATGATGTGCTAGAAGCTTCCGCATATGCCTATTTGAATGCAGTAAACCGAATCCTACTTGGAAATCCTGCGAAGCAATCCGCTGAGCAACCGGTAAAGTCATAGAAGTGAGGGTGCAGTAATGAGCGTGAAAAAAATAGCAGTATTGCCTGGAGATGGCATTGGACCGGAAGTGACAGAAGCGGCAGTTGCTGTGTTACAAACCGTAGCAAAAAAGCGGGATCACCAGTTTGAGTTTTCCTATGGGAGCATCGGAGGTGCTGCCATTGATGAAACGGGAGACCCCTTTCCTAAGCAAACCGAAGAGCTATGTAAAGGAAGCGACGCGATTTTGCTTGGGGCTGTTGGTGGTCCGAAGTGGGATGGAATTGATGTGGCAAAACGTCCGGAAAAAGGTTTGCTCAAAATGCGGAAAGAATTAGGGTTGTTTGCGAACTTGCGACCAGTAAAGGCGTACGCTCCTTTACTGGATTCCTCTCCATTAAAGCGTGAAGTCGTTAAAGATGTCGATGTTTTAATCGTGAGGGAACTGACCGGAGGCATTTATTTCGGTGATCATGAACGAAAAGAAGACAACGGAGAAGTGTATGCTGTCGACACACTCACGTACTCGGTATCAGAAATTGATCGGATTACGGAACGTGCCATTGATGCGGCTGCTCTTCGTAGCAAGCGGATCGTATCTGTGGATAAAGCTAACGTATTGGAGTCAAGCAGATTGTGGCGCGAGGTGGTTGAAGAAAGAGTCGCAAACCATCCCGATATTTCTTTGTCGCATATGCTCGTAGATAACGCAGCAATGCAGCTCATTCAGAACCCGTCCTCATTCGATGTCATTCTTACAGAAAATATGTTTGGAGATATTTTAAGCGATGAAGCGTCCATGCTGACAGGGTCTCTCGGGTTATTGCCATCAGCAAGTCTTGGTGAAACTGGACCCGGTGTGTTTGAACCGATCCATGGCTCGGCCCCTGACATTGCTGGTTTAGAATTGGCGAACCCATTGGCTGCAATTTCGTCAGCTGCCATGCTATTAAAATATGGATTTGGTTTTGCAGAAGAAGCAGAGCAAGTAGAACGAGCAATTCTTTCTGTGCTCGAACAAGGGTATCGAACGAAAGATCTTCAACGGAACGAAACAAAAGCGCATACGACAAAAGAAATGACTGAAGCGGTCATTCAAGCGTTAGCATAAGGAGGGGAAGAAAGATGGCAAAAACGATCATTGAAAAAGTTTGGGATCAACATACGGTCACTCAAGAAGAAGGGAAGCCTGATTTGTTGTATATTGATCTCCATCTTGTTCATGAAGTCACGTCTCCGCAAGCTTTTGAAGGGTTACGTATGAATAATCGATCTCTTCGTAGACCGGATTTGACGTTTGCAACGATGGACCATAATATCCCTACAGAAGATCGAAGAACGATCACCGATCGGATTGCAAAAAAACAAATTGATGTGCTCGTTAAAAACTGTGAAGAGTTTGGGGTAGAGCTCGCTGACCTCGATAGTCCGAGCAACGGGATTGTTCATATTATTGGACCGGAGCTTGGATTAACTCAACCAGGAAAAACAATCGTTTGCGGGGATAGTCACACGTCTACACACGGTGCATTTGGCGCTTTAGCTTTTGGTATTGGTACGAGTGAAGTTGAACACGTGATGGCGACCCAAACTTTATGGCAAAGTCGGCCAAAGACGATGGAGGTTGTCATTGATGGCCGTCTTAACAGTGGTGTGAGTGCAAAAGATATTATTTTGGCGCTTATTGCTAAGTACGGTGTGAATTTTGGAACAGGACATGTGGTCGAGTACCGGGGTGAAGCGATTCGTGGACTTACAATGGAAGAGAGAATGACCATTTGTAACATGTCAATTGAAGGAGGGGCGAGAGCAGGATTAATTAGCCCTGACCAAGTGACGTTTGATTACTTGAAAGGGCGTGTAAATGTCCCGAAAGGTGATGATTACGAACAAAAGGTCAAAGAGTGGAAAGCGCTAGCTACCGATGAAGGTGCAACGTTTGACGAGACGCTCACATTGTCTGCAGATGAAGTGAAGCCGATGGTGACGTGGGGAACGAACCCAGGTCAAGGAATTGCGATTGACGGTGTCGTTCCGTCTCCTACAGATGCAAAAAGTGATGCTGAGCGAAGAGCGATCGAACAATCACTAGCGTATATGGGTCTCTCTCCTGGAACAAGGATGGAAGACGTTGAAATTCAACACGTATTTTTAGGCTCATGTACAAATGCGCGAATTAGCGATCTTCGCGAAGCCGCGCGCTATATTAAAGGAAAGAAAGTAAAGCCAGACGTTCGTGCCTCGTCGTACCTGGTAGTATGCAAGTAAAACGCCAGGCAGAAGCAGAAGGGCTTGCGGAATTATTTATTGAAGCCGGTTTTGAGTGGCGAGATGCCGGATGTAGCATGTGTTTAGGAATGAACCCTGACCAAGTACCTGCAGGTGAGCGCTGTGCTTCTACATCGAATCGTAATTTCGAAGGACGACAAGGGAAAAATGCCCGTACGCATTTGATGAGTCCGGTTATGGCTGCAGCTGCAGCGGTTCACGGTCATTTTGTTGATGTAAGAAAGCTCGAAGCAGAGCAGGTTACGTAAGGAAAAAGGAGGCGATAAACGTGGAGAAATTCACTACGCATAAAGGAAATACAGCGGCTCTCCCTTTTGTGAATATTGATACCGACCAGATTATCCCAAAGCAATTTCTAAAGCGTGTGGAGCGATCTGGTTTTGGTCAATTTCTATTCTATAATTGGCGCTTTCTCGATGATGAGTCCCAAATCCAGATTTTGCGCTTAACCATCCGAGTGCTGAAGGTGCGACAATTTTGTTAGCTGATGAAAACTTTGGTTGTGGTTCGTCCCGAGAACATGCAGCGTGGGCACTTCAAGACTATGGCTTTCGCGTTGTCATTGCACCAAGTTTCGGTGATATCTTCTATAACAACAGCTTTAAAAACGGATTGCTGCCGATAAGGATTGAAAGCGAACAGGTGAGAGAGTGGTTGAAAGCGAGTGAAAACAAGTCATTTGAATTACTCATTAACCTTGATGATCAATATATTGAAGATCCTTCAGGAGAAAGGCATCCATTTGACATTGATGCATATTGGAAAAATATGATGGTTCATGGATTAGATGAAATTGGACTCACTTTACAATATATAAATGACATTCGTGAATATGAAGCAAAAAAACAACCATTATAAAGGAAGAAAGCCGGATTTATTGACCGGCTTTCTTCCTTTTTTTGTAGGTAAAATCATACAAATCCAGCATTTTGTATAGATGTCGTTTTAAAAGCCTGTTAGTTTGGGTAAAGAAAAGGTATTCATGTTCGTTGTTAGTCATGAATGTGGAGAAAGCGAGGAAGGTGAGTACATGGAAGCAGTAGAGATTGTTGGATTTGCACTAGTTGTTATTAGTATTGTTCTCATCATCGGGAAATGGATACGATTGAAAGTTCCCGTACTTCAACGGTTATTTTTGCCGAGTTCAATTATTGGTGGGTTCTTTGCCTTACTATTTGGCCCTGAGGTGTTAGGAAGAATTATAACAGCAGTGACCGGAAACGAAGTCATGCCATACGGGATATTTACAGAACCGATGTATGAAGTGTGGGCAGAGCTGCCGGGTATACTTATTAATGTCGTATTTGCATGTTTATTTATTGGTTTTGCACTGCCTAGGTTACAAGACATATGGAAAGTCGGTGGGCCGCAAGTAGCACTCGGTTATACGATTTCTTGGGCTCAGTACGCTGTCGGTATTCTCGTCGCCATAACGATTTTAACACCGTTATTTGGCATGAGCCTGCAGCAGGTGCACTTATTGAAATCAGTTTTGTTGGCGGTCACGGAACGGCAGCGGGACTTTCCGATAGCTTTGAATCATTAGGGTTTGAAGAAGGTTATGATCTTGCGATTGGCCTTGCAACAGTTGGTCTATTGTCCGGTGTTCTCATCGGTATTATTATGCTGAACATCGCTGCGAGAAAAGGCGCTTCGGAGACATTGAAACACCCTGATGATATATCTGTTGATCAGCAAACGGGTGTTTTAGATCAAAACCGCCGTGAACCTAGTGGTCAGATGACGACGTCAACCGTTTCCATCGATCCATTAGCGTTGCATATCGGTATGGTCGGCTTGTCTATTTTTATCGGTTATTGGTTGCTCGAAGGTTTAATGTGGGTAGAAGAGACTTTATGGATTGAGCAAATGGAACTAATTACTCACGTCCCTCTCTTTCCATTCGCAATGATTGGCGGGATTATCGTTCAAATCTTTATTACTCGGTTTGATAAAAACGATATTGTTGACCGCCCGACGATTAGTAGAATCCAAAATACGGCACTGGACCTGCTTATTGTCAGTGCGCTCGGTACACTAAGCTTACAAGTCATCGGCAATAACCTGATGGAATTTATTATTTTAGCTGTTGTTGGTGTAGCGCTCAACGTATTTATGTTCTTGTATCTGGCGCCGCGCATGATTCCTCATTATTGGTTTGAGCGAGGAATGGGTGACTTCGGTCAGTCAATGGGTGTTGCCGCGACCGGCATTATGCTCATGAAAATTGTCGACCCAGAACAGAAGACACCAGCAATGAAAGCATTTGGCTATAAACAAATTCTATTTGAGCCGATGGTAGGTGGTGGACTTGTAACGGCAGCTGCTATGCCAATCATCATTCAGTTTGGAGCCGTACCAGCACTCATTGTGGCGACAATTCTCATGATTGGTTTTTGGTTGCTCGGTGTGTTATATTTTGGGAAAAACAAACAAAATGAAACGCGTTCATAAGAAACGTGTTTCCGCTCAACCTATGGCGAGGCGATGCTTCGTACATAGGTTGTTGCTCTGGATTGAGGGATCGTCATGAATGAAGAAGAACAAAAGGTGATCGTGTTTCCTGGTACGGTTCAGCGTTTAATAGAAAACGGTCTGAATGATTTAAAAGGCGGGCAGTTTGAGAAGTCGCTCCACACGTTTCAGGAAGTGATTCAATTTGAGCCCGATCATCAAGAAGCAATCTATGGGAAATGGGTGTCACTGCTCAAATTGGAAAGGCACAACGACGTGATACAAGATGCGTATGAAGGTCTTCCGCGCTTAGGGCATTTGTATAGAGACGGGCTCATGATTGTTGCTACGGCACTGGTAGAGCAAAGTCGTTGGCAGGAACTGGCCGATCTTATTAACGATGCAGCGGATGGAAATCATATTCAATTGAATGATGATTTAGAGTTTCGTGCACTGCTTGAAGAAGCGAACAGTCATAAGGAAGCGCCTGCAATCGAAATGGAAGAGGAAACGCGACCTGTTCCGACCGACCTAACGAGATCCTTGCGATTTGGATCGGCGGAAGAACAGTGGTCGGCATTTCAGCAGTTGAAGACGTATCCTCTCGTCGTAGTTATTGACACTTTCGACGATGTTTTACAGGACAAAGACCGGTCTCCTGTCGTTAAGTCACTCATATTGCTTCATCTTAAAGATGAGGAAATGGAAACGCCTGTATTCGTTACTAAAAACGAAAAGGAAACAACAATTGTGCCGAAAACCCTTCCGGCGTTAGAAAATTATGCAGGGGATGCCCAGACTGAGATTTTTTCAGCACTTGCTCCGATCGAATCGGACAATCCCCACTTGTATGAGACGTGCCGGCACGTGTGGGATTGGATGGCGGTCATATTGTACCCTTTCGAATATGAAAGAGTTTCGTCAATGGATTGGGCAGCGGCCTCCATATTGAAGCACTTAGATATGTAGGCGAAAACTTAGACACTTATACAGGTGAGTGGGTTGAATACTACGGAGCAAGTCAAGTAAACGTGAATGAGTTGCTCTTGATGTTCAAACACTATGAAAGGTAGATACTGGCGAACTTTTCTAATTTGGTGCGATTGAAATGCACGTGGAGTATGTTATAATATAGTGGTTGTAAAAATGGAAGCGTAACCTATGAAACTTGGAGGGAACACAATAAATGACTGCAAAATGGGAAAAAGGTGAAGGAAACCAAGGGTCCTCACTGTCGATGTAGATGCGAAACAATTTGATGAAGCCATTGATCAAGCATTTGAAAAAGTCAAGAAAAGCGTAAACGTACCTGGATTCCGTAAAGGGAAAGTCCCACGTAAACTATTTGAATCTCGTTTTGGTGTAGAGTCACTCTATCAAGATGCACTTGATATTGTTCTTCCAAAAGCTTATTCAGAAGCGGTAGAAGAGACAGGCATTGAGCCAGTAGACCAACCAGAAATTGATATTAAAGAAATGGAACAAGGAAAGACGTTAACATTTACAGCGAATGTCATTGTGAAGCCAGAAGTTGAGCTTGGCGATTACAAAGGGTTAGAAGTTCCTGCATTCAACACAGAAGTGAATGATGAAGATGTTGAAACTGAATTAAATAACCTACGCGATAAGCAAGCAGAGCTTGCTGTTGTTGACGAAACTGCACAAGATGGCGATACGGTTGTTTTTGACTTTGAAGGTTTATGGACGGCGAACCTTTTGAAGGTGGAAAAGCAGAGAACCATTCGCTAGAGCTAGGATCTGGACAATTTATTCCTGGTTTTGAAGAGAAAATGGTCGGCTTGAAAGCAGACGATGAAAAAGATGTCGAGCTTACGTTCCCTGAGGAATACCATGCGGAAGACCTCGCTGGTAAACCTGCGGTATTTAAAGTGAAAGTTCACGAAGTGAAGCGCAAAGAACTTCCTGAGCTTGACGATGAATTTGCAAAAGACGTAGACGAAGAAGTTGAGTCACTAGAAGCGCTAAGAACGAAGAAGAAAGACGAACTTCAGCACAATCTCGAGCATGAGAAAGAGCACCATTACAATGATACCGTTGTAGAAAAAGCAGCGGAGAATGCAACTGTCGATATTCCAGATGCGATGATTAAAGCAGAAACCGATCGCATGATGCAAGAAATGGAACAGCGATTCCAATCACAAGGCATCTCTATGGATATGTACTACCAAATGGCAGGAACAGATGCAGAAGGTATGAAAGAACAATTTAAGCCTGAAGCAGAAAAGCGCGTTCGCATGAACCTTGTACTTGAAGCCATTGCAAATGCGGAAGAACTTGAAGCGAGTGACGAGCGTGTCGAAGAAGAGCTCGACAAAATGGCAGAAATGTATCAGCGCGATAAAGAAGAAATTCGTCAACTACTTGCCATGCAAGGTGGCGTAGATTCTTTAAAGAATGATCTTCGCATCCAAACAGCTGTTCAGTTCTTAGTAGATGAGAGCGTAACAGTTGAAGCAAAAGAAGATAAAGAAGCGTAAGTCGCAAAGAAGGCACGAGTCTTATTCGTGCCTTTTTATGCAATAGAAAACCGCTTCGATTGATCTTTTCATTGGATTCCTGTACATTAAAAAAGTAGGTGGAACAGATGAGCAGAAACGAAAAAGATCAACAAGAACACAAGTGTTCGTTTTGCGGCAAAACGAAAGATCAAGTGAAAAAGTTAATTGCCGGACCGGGTGTCTACATTTGCAATGAATGTGTAGGCGTAGCTCAGAAAGAATTATAGAACAAAATGAGGCGCGAACGTCGTGTCCTCTTTTTTCATGAATACATGATTGTGTTCATTTTGTGAACGTACAGAAGGACCTC
Source organism: Geomicrobium sp. JCM 19037 (assembly GCF_000698105.1). Lineage (NCBI taxonomy): Bacteria > Bacillati > Bacillota > Bacilli > Caryophanales > Geomicrobium > Geomicrobium sp. JCM 19037. The sequence continues at coordinate 55,862 of NZ_BAWZ01000008.1, forward strand.
CATTAAAAAAACATGAATGAATTTACGTTTTTCAACGTAAAGCTGATGAAGAATGGGTACGATAATGTAGGGGCTATTGTTTGACGTGGAGCAACCATTCGGTGTAGTCTACATAATACAAAAGAGGGGTGAATCACATGATCAAGTTTAACGAGGAGAAAGGGCAACTCAAGTGTTCTTTCTGTGGCAAAACACAAGACCAGGTTCGGAAATTAGTCGCTGGACCAGGTGTATATATATGTGATGAATGTATTGAATTATGCTCTGAAATCGTTGAAGAAGAACTCGGAACCGATGAGGAAGTAGAATTTGAAACCGTTCCGAAACCTCAAGAGATTGACGGGATTCTCGATGACTATGTGATCGGGCAAGAAAGTGCGAAAAAGGCACTGTCGGTTGCTGTGTACAACCATTATAAGCGCGTGAACTCAACGATTGGTCAAGGTGGCGATGACGTTGAGATTTCAAAGAGTAACATCTGTTTGATCGGACCTACTGGTAGTGGTAAAACACTTATGGCTCAAACGTTAGCTAGAATATTGAATGTGCCGTTTGCGATTGCAGATGCGACGTCGCTAACTGAAGCTGGTTATGTCGGTGAAGATGTAGAGAACATTCTTTTGAAGCTCATCCAAGCAGCAGATTATGATGTTGAAAAAGCTGAAAAAGGGATCATTTACATCGATGAAATTGACAAAGTAGCCCGCAAGTCAGAAAACCCATCCATCACGAGAGATGTGTCTGGAGAAGGGGTGCAACAAGCACTCTTAAAGATTCTTGAAGGAACAACAGCAAGCGTGCCACCACAAGGCGGGCGTAAGCACCCTCATCAAGAATTTATTCAAATTGATACATCAAACGTTTTGTTCATCGTTGGTGGAGCATTTGATGGGATTGACCAAGTCGTAAAGCGCCGTCTAGGTAAGAAAGTCATCGGATTCGGCTCTGAAGGCGAGAGCGGTGAAATGACAGAAGATGATTATCTAGATAAAATTCTGCCTGAAGACTTGCTTCGCTACGGGTTGATTCCAGAATTCATTGGACGTCTACCGGTAATTTCAAGCTTGAAACAACTCGATGAGAATGCGCTAATTGAAATTCTGACGAAACCTAAGAATGCACTCGTTAAGCAATTCCAACGTTTACTTGAGATTGATGAAGTGGAACTTGAGTTTACCGAAGACGCTCTTACGGAAATTGCAAAGAAAGCGATTGAACGTAAAACAGGGGCGAGAGGGTTGCGCTCAATTATTGAGGTTATCATGCAAGATGTGATGTATGATCTTCCGTCACAAGATAACATTAGCCATTGTAAAATTACTGCTGATTGCGTGTTACACGACGCGTCACCAGTTCTTACGACCAAAGATGGCAAATCGATCACGTTAGATGAGATCGTGCCGCGAGAAAGCGCATAACACTTTAATCTTACAACCCGGGAGAATTTCTTCCGGGTTTTTTCGTGTGCCCATTGTGAAACTATGGGGATAGCTTCTGAGCGACCGAGTCATACTACTTGAGAATGATTCGGTTGTAAGGAGGAATTGCATGAATTGGACATCGATCATTATGTTGGTTCAAGTGTTTTTTGGGATCGTTATTGGCCTTTATTTCTGGAACTTGCTAAAAAACCAGCGTACACAAAAAGTATCGGTCGATCGTGAGTCGAGAAAAGAAATGGTGCAGTTACAAAAGTTAAGGTCTGTATCTTTGAATGAGCCATTATCGGAGAAAGTCAGACCAGAAACTTTAGATGATATTATCGGACAAGATGAAGGGATTTTATCTTTAGAAGCGGCACTTTGTGGTCCGAACCCGCAACATGTCATCATATATGGTCCCCCTGGCGTAGGAAAAACTGCAGCCGCTCGTCTCGTCATGAATAAAGCGAAATCAAATGAACACTCCCCATTTTTACAAGAAGCACCATTTATTGAGCTCGACGGTACAACAGCTAGGTTTGATGAAAGAGGGATTGCAGACCCACTCATCGGGTCCGTTCATGATCCGATTTATCAAGGGGCAGGCTCGATGGGGCAAGCAGGCATCCCCCAGCCGAAACCAGGCGCCATTACAAAAGCACATGGTGGTATGCTCTTTATTGATGAAATTGGTGAACTTCATTCCATCCAGTTGAACAAGATGTTAAAAGTTTTAGAAGATCGGAAAGTGTACCTCGAAAGCGCATACTATAGCGAAGAGAACATGAATATTCCAAGACACATTCATGACATTTTTCAAAATGGATTACCTGCTGATTTTCGTTTGATTGGAGCGACAACCCGAACGCCAGATGAAATCCCGCCAGCCATCCGTTCCCGTTGCTTAGAAGTTTTTTTCCGTCCGTTAAAGCAAAAAGAGTTAGCGCGCGTTGCCGAAAAGTCAGCTAAGCGATTGGAGATGAGTATCCAACCAGAAGGGTTAGAAACGATCGCGTCTTACGTATCGAACGGCCGTGAAGCGGTAAATACGGTTCAGATTGCAGCAGGATTGGCTACGAGTGAAGATCGCAATGAGATCGGCGTATCCGACATCGAATGGGTCGTTCATGCCAGTCGTTTGACTCGGCGCCCAGAGAAAGTCATCCATCAAAGTCCGGCTGTTGGTCGGGTCAATGGTCTTGCCGTTTACGGTCCAGATCTTGGTATGCTTTTAGAAATTGAAGCCACCGCAAGAAAGACCTCTGAAGGAAAAGGAATGCTGACAGTGACGGGAATCGCTGAAGAAGAAAATGCCGGTAATCAAATGCGCTCCATCCGTAGAAAAAGTATGGCTCGAAGTTCAGTTGATAACGTCATGACCGTATTGCGCCGTCTTCAAGTGCCTGTTGACCATTATGATATCCATGTGAATTTCCCTGGAGGTACGCCTATTGATGGACCTTCAGCAGGTGCAGCGATTGCTACAGCGATCTACTCTGCCATCACGAATAAGAAAGTGAAAAACGATGTCGCCATGACGGGTGAACTCAGCATCTGGGGAACGATCAAACCGGTTGGAGGGGTGCCTGCCAAGGTCGCTGCCGCACTCGAGGCAGGAGCTTGTAAAGCGTATATCCCTGTTGAAAATGATGAAACAGTGCTTCATCGTCACGATGGAATTGAAGTTATCCCTCTTTCTTCTTTAGATGAATTATTTCTTCACGTGCTTAGTGAAGAACCTGTAGTTTTGGACACAACGATGAATCATTCGATCAATCATAATCAATCCTCATCTATCTAATTAATGTCGAGATGTGAGTTCATAGACACGTGATATTCGTTAAGCTACAATGAATATCATGAGTCTACAGAGCTTACGAACATATAGACAATTATATGGAACATTGTGATTTAGGAAATGGGGGATGATGTTGACGTCAACTCAACACGAAAAACGTACCATTCCACTCCTTCCACTACGAGGAGTGCTTGTTTTCCCAGGATGGTGCTTCATTTAGATGTAGGAAGATCGAAATCAGTAAAAGCATTAGAACAAGTGATGGTCGGTGACCAAGAAATTCTTCTTACAAGTCAAATTGACTTATCTGTTGATGAACCAGCAAAAGAAGACTTGTACACCGTTGGCACACTTGCTTACGTAAAACAAATGATTAAAATGCCAAATGGCACAACACGTATTCTCGTTGAAGGCTTGAAGCGGGCGACGATTGAGACGTTTACGAGTGAATCAGACTACTATGAAGTAGACATTCAAATACGTGTTGACAGTCAAACCGACGATGAAGATACCGAAGAGAAGACAGCGTTAATGCGGTCGGTTTTGAAGCAGTTTGAGCAATATACGAAACTGTCGAGCAAAGTATCAAAAGACACACTAAAATCAGTACAAGATATCGACGAGCCAGGTTATTTTGCTGATCTCGTCGCTTCGCATCTGCCGCTACAAATTAAAAGAAAACAAGAGCTTCTTGAAACGTTTGAAGAAAAAGCGCGGCTAGAGCAACTTCTTGACATCTTAGAAAATGAGCGAGAAGTACTCGGTTTAGAAAAGAAAATTGGCCAGCGCGTAAAGAAGTCAATGGAGAAGACCCAAAAAGAATACTACTTGCGTGAGCAGATGAAAGCCATTCAAAAGGAATTAGGAGATAAGGATGGCAAAGGTGGCGAAGTAGAAGAGCTAAGGACACGTATTGAGGAGTCCGAGATGCCTGAGAACGTCAGTGAAAAGGCATTAAAGGAATTGGCGCGCTACGAAAAGGTTCCTGCGAGTTCAGCAGAAAGCTCCGTCATTCGCAATTACATTGAATGGTTGACGACGATTCCTTGGAGTGAAGAAACGACGGACCGTCTCGACCTCGATCATGCAGAGAAGGTGCTGAACGAAGACCATTTTGGGTTAGAAAAAGTGAAAGAGCGTGTGCTCGAACACTTGGCGGTTCAAAAGCTCACGGATTCACTGCGTGGGCCCATTCTTTGCCTCACTGGGCCTCCTGGAGTTGGGAAACATCGCTTGCCAAATCAATTGCTCGCTCGTTAGAGAGAGAATTTGTCCGCATCTCACTCGGAGGTGTTCGTGATGAAGCAGAAATTCGTGGCCACCGCCGCACGTATGTCGGTGCGATGCCAGGGAAGATGATACAAGGGATGAAAAAAGCCGGTGTCATGAACCCGGTATTCCTGCTCGATGAAATTGATAAAATGGCGAGTGATTTTCGAGGAGACCCGTCATCAGCCATGCTTGAAGTGTTAGACCCTGAGCAAAATCATCAGTTTGGTGACCATTACATCGAGGAAACGTACGACCTTTCCAATGTCATGTTTGTCACGACAGCAAATCAAGTGGGGGCAATTCCCGCACCGTTACGTGACCGGATGGAGATGATCCATATTGCCGGTTATACGGAAATAGAGAAACAAGCCATTGCTACCGATCATTTGTTGCCAAAACAAATTAAGGTACATGGGTTAACGAAAAGTGACGTGCAGATCCGCGAACAAGCGCTCATGAAAGTTGTCCGTTACTATACACGCGAAGCGGGCGTCAGAAATTTAGAGCGAAGCATCGCAACGCTTTGTAGAAAAGCGGCTAAACAGATCGTAGCCGGAGAGAAAAAACGTGTCATTATTACCGAGAGTATCGTTGAGGATATGCTTGGGAAACCGAAGTTTCGATATGGGATGGCAGAAGAAGAAGACCAGATCGGTGCAGCTACTGGCTTGGCGTACACAGCTGCAGGTGGCGACACGCTATCCATCGAAGTGTCATTGGCGAAAGGAAAAGGAAATCTCACGTTGACCGGTAAACTTGGAGATGTCATGAAGGAGTCCGCCAGAGCGGCGTTTAGTTACATTCGTTCGAAAGCAGATGAATTTGGCATTGATGAGCGGTTTCATGAAAAATATGATATTCACATTCATGTACCCGAAGGGGCGACACCAAAAGACGGTCCTTCTGCAGGAATCACAATGGCTACAGCTCTGTTATCGGCATTGACGGGCCGGCCTGTGAAGAAGGAAGTCGGAATGACAGGCGAAATGACGTTGCGCGGACGTGTACTACCCATTGGTGGTCTGAAAGAAAAGTCGATGAGTGCGCATCGTGCCGGTCTCAAGAAAATTATTATTCCTCATGATAATGTAAAAGACTTAGACGATGTGCCAGAAAGTGTGAAAGAAGCCGTCGAGTTTGTCGATGTGACGAGCTTTGATGAAGTTGTAAAGCATGCGTTGGGAGAGAAAGATGAACGTAAATAAAGCAGAATTAAAGATCAGTGCCGTTGGTCCAGACCAGTATCCAACTGAAGACTTCCCTGAACTCGCCTTTGCAGGGAGGTCCAATGTTGGGAAATCATCATTTATTAATACGATGACAAAGCGCAAAAAGCTCGCGTACACTTCTCAGCAACCAGGTAAAACAAAGACATTGAATTTCTTCAATATTAACGACGTCTGTTATTTTGTTGATATTCCAGGGTATGGTTATGCGAAGGTGTCCAAAAAAGAACGCGCGGCGTGGGGAAGAATGATTGAGGAATACTTAACGACGAGAGATAAGCTAAGAGGAGTCGTATTGCTCGTCGATGCTAGGCACGATCCTACGAACGACGACCTTTTGATGTATGATTGGTTGAAGCATTATGAGGTTCCGATTTTGTTAGTACTCACGAAGATTGATAAGATTAATAAAACCCAACGAACAAAGCATATAAAGAACATTTTAGACATCATTGAACTTCATGAAGAAGACCGATATGTTGCATTTTCTTCAGAAACTGGTGATGGCAAAGACCAAGCTTGGAAAGAAATTCGTCGCTTATTACAAGTTTGACGTTCGGGGCACAATGAATCTCACTTGAGCATTGTGCCTTTCGTTGTATTCCTTGATTCTTTACATGGAATGGGCGAATTTGGCTACAATACTAAAGAGAACTTGTCGAAATGAGCAGTTCTGTTGAACGAAGGTTAGAAGTGTGTTCTAATGGAAAAGATGAAGATACTCATTACCGTGTCGTTTCAGAGGTTGTTCACATTTTCGTGCATTCAGACGCATGGCTGCCATGTTACAATATAAATAGAGAATTAGGCTCGTGTAACGATCATTAGTAGAGAAGAAGCAGAGCTTTATCATTGGGGGTGGAGACGAAATATGCATATTATTGTTGCTAGCATCGACTATAAAAGTGCCCCTGTCGATTTGCGGGAACAATTCGCGTTTGATGAAGAAGAATTACCTAAAGCTCTCCACATGTTAAGAGACATGAAGAGTATTTTGGAATGCACGATTATTTCTACGTGTAACCGGACGGAGATTTATGCCGTTGTTGACCAATTGCACACGGGTCGACATTTCACAAAGAAGTTTATCGCGCAATGGTTTGATGTTCAGCAAGAAATCTTTCAGCCGGTGTTAAACATCCGAGAAAACGATGAAGCCATCGAGCACTTATTACGTGTATCTTCAGGCTTGAATCGATGATTCTTGGTGAAACACAGATTCTTGGACAAGTGAAATCAAGCTTCTCCCTGGCCCAAAAGAACGATGCAACGGGGACGGTATTTAATCAGTTGTTTCGTCAAGCGGTCACGTTTTCAAAACGAGCACATGCAGAGACAGCCATTAATGATAATCCAGCGTCCATTAGCTATGCAGCTGTTGAGCTAGGAAAGCAAGTGCTCGGGAATTTATCGGACAAACATGTTCTTATTTTAGGCGCAGGAAGATGAGCGAATTGACAGCGAAGCACCTTGAAGCAAATGGTGCGGCAAGTATTACAGTGATGAATCGTACATTTGAACGAGCACGAGAACTCGCAAACAACATGAGTGCTCAAGCTAGAGACATTGAAGAACTGCACGAGTGTTTAAAAGAAGCAGACATTCTCATCTCATCAACAAGTGCCGATCAATATGTTCTGACAAAAGCCGGTGTTGAAGACACGTTGTCTTTACGATCCGATCAGCCTTTGTTTATGGTCGATATCGCGGTTCCCCGTGACTTGGACCCAGAGCTCGGTACGATGAACGGTGTGTTTCTTTATGACATCGATGACTTGGAAGGCATTGTTGCAGCCAATATGGAAGACCGAAAGGAAGCAGCAACTCAAATAGAGCTCATGATTCAACAAGAAATTGCCGATTTTAAGGCATGGATTGATACGCTTGGTGTTGTTCCTGTTATCTCTGCATTACGGGAAAAAGCACTAACCATTCAACAAGAGACGATGGAGAGCATTGAACGGAAGATGCCAGAGTTGACCTCAAGAGAAAGAAAAGTACTTTCCAAGCATACAAAGAGTATCGTCAACCAACTTTTAAAAGAGCCGATCACTCGTGCGAAGGAAATGTCGGGGGAAGATGACCGAGAGCAATCTCTTGCCTTATTTGTTGAGATCTTCGGTTTAGAAGCAGAATTATCAGCGCTAAAAGCACGTGAACAAAAGACGTTTAGACCGTCTGCAGATCCAGTGGAAGCGACTGTCGAAACCCAACATTTAGAAGGTCGAGTGCTCCAAGAGCTTTTGCAGTATCGCTATGCAAGAGATGTCATTGTTTAGCATAGTAACACCAAAGACAACCGGAAGGCGCACCGCTTTCTGGTTGCTTTCGTGTATCCCACGAATCTAGGTAAAATGGAGGCAACATGATGAGGAAAATTGTCATTGGAACGAGAAAAAGCAACTTGGCGGTTAATCAGGCAGAATGGGTGTTAAGCCAGTTAGAATCTTTAGGGTTACCGTATGAATTTGAACTCAAAAAGATTGTAACAAAAGGAGATCGCATTCTAGATGTTACGTTATCAAAAGTAGGTGGGAAAGCTTTATTTGTGAAAGAGATTGAGCATGCGCTTCGTGAAGGCGAAGTTGACCTTGCTGTACATAGCATGAAGGATGTGCCATCTGTACTGCCTGAAGCTTTTACGCTAGCTGCTGTAACCGAACGAGAAGATCCTCGCGATGCACTGTTATCCAATAGCGGTGAGACATTAATGGAATTACCTAGTGGGTCAGTTGTAGGAACGAGCAGTTTACGTCGACAAGCTCAGGTGCTCGCAGTTCGCCCAGATTTACAAGTACACTGGATTCGTGGAAACATTGAAACGAGAATGCGCAAGCTAAAAGAGGAGAATTTCGACGCGATCATTTTGGCTGCTGCAGGTCTTAGTCGCATGGGGTGGACGAATGAAGTCGTGACAGAATTTTTGGATCCGACATTAAGCATACCTGCCGTTGGTCAAGGTGCCCTCGGGCTTGAATGTCGAGTGGGTGATGAGGAAGTCATTACCATTCTACAGCATTTGCACGATGAGGAAGTGTCTCATACCGTCAGTGCGGAACGCTCATTTCTAAGAAATGTTGAAGGTAGCTGTACGGTTCCAGTTGCAGCCCATGCAACGATGAATGAAGATCGGCAACTTACATTGACGGCATTGATCGCTTCTACGGACGGAAAAACCTTGCTCAAAGAAGAACTCACCGGAGATGATCCGAGCAATTGGGGAAAACCGCAGCAGCGAACCTCTTTGAACGTGGGGGGAAAGAAATACTTGAACAAGTACGTGCAGAGCAGGGAGAATCTTGAGCCGAGCCGTTATCGTCACGAGAGGAAAAAAAGAAGGGGAGAAAGACAATCTCGTTCAAGCAATTGAACAGGTTGGGATCGCAGCTTGTCACTTTCCTCTCGTTGAGTTACAACGCCTACATACAGAGCAGCGTCTTCCTAATCCAACGGAGATAGATCGAATCATTTTTACGAGTGCCAATGCCGTTTCGTTTTTCCTACAACAGGTTGAGTTGGATTATACGGCTGTAAAGGTTGCTGCCGTAGGTAAGAAAACAAGTCGAGCGGCTGAACAAGCAGGGTTTACTGTGGATATTGTTGCAAGTGTGGGCAATGAAAATGCCGAAGGCCTGTTAGAAGTGTTACGAAAGAAGCTACTACCTGGAGAGCGGATACTTTTTCCAAAAAGCAAGCAAGCTCGACTCATGTTGGAACAAGAGCTCCAACGTTTTGCTGTGCATGTGCAGGCGGTTTCTGTTTACGAAACCGTTGCCACGCATGCAGAAATGGACGTTTGGCGCCAACATGTTCATCATCCTGTCGTCTTTACAAGTCCAAGTGCAGTATCTGCTTATGAGCAGATGATGAGCCATATGAAAATCATCCCGGCAAAAACGATCGCCTTTGTCATCGGTCCGGTTACTGAACAAAGGGCGTTACGAACGGGTTTTTCTAAAGTAATTGCAGCACCACAAGCAACATTTGAAAGTTTAGCTACAACGATTTGTACGTATTTGAATAGGGAGGGTTCACAGTGAGTGAGATGAGTTTTGACAGACATCGGCGTCTAAGAAGCAGTGAAACAATGCGGGGTATGGTACGAGAAACGCGTATTGAGAAAGACGATCTCATCTATCCGATTTTTGCAGTGGAAGGCAGTGATGTTCGCAAAGAAGTTCCTTCAATGCCCGGAGTGTTCCACTATTCGTTGGACCGATTAGATGATGAAATCGATGAGATTGTGAACTTAGGAATTTCATCAATCATCTTGTTCGGTGTACCCGCCCATAAAGATGATGTCGGCAGCCAAGCCTATGCAGAAGAAGGAATTGTTCAGCGAGCCATTCGTCAAGTGAAGGAGCGGCATCCACACCTCGTTGTCATTGCCGACACGTGTTTGTGTCAGTATACTGATCACGGGCATTGTGGTGTCATTCATGAAGGTGAAGTGTTAAATGATGAATCCCTGCGGTTGTTAACGGAAACCGCTGTATCTCAGGCACGCGCAGGTGCTGATATCATTGCCCCATCCAACATGATGGACGGATTTACAAAAGCGATTCGAGAAGGTCTTGATGAAGCAGGTTATGCAGATCGTGCACTCATGGCTTATTCCGTCAAGTACGCCTCAGCATTTTATGGTCCATTCCGAGATGCGGCACACAGTTCACCAGCATTTGGAGATCGCAGAACGTACCAAATGGACCCGGCAAATCGCTTAGAAGCGATGCGCGAAGCAGCATCTGATGAGCGAGAAGGTGCTGACTTCTTTATCGTCAAGCCGGCGCTATCCTATCTTGATGTGATGCGAGACATTAAAAATCAGACGAATTATCCAGTCGTTGCTTACAACGTATCAGGTGAATATTCGATGATCAAAGCTGCGGCTCAAAATGGCTGGCTAGATGAGAAAGAAACGGTTCAAGAGAAATTAGTCAGCATGAAGCGTGCAGGTGCTGATCTTATTATTACGTATTTCGCAAAAGACATGGCCAGATGGATTAATGAAAGGAGTTCATAATGCGTACATTTAACAATTCAAAACAAGCGTATGAAAAAGCAAAACCAATTATGCCAGGAGGGGTAAGCAGCCTGTACGTGCATACAGCTCGGTCGGAATGGACCACGGCATTTACATGAAGAGTGGGAGCGGTGCACGCATAACCGACCTCGATGATCAGACATACATCGATTACGTACTGTCATGGGGGCCGTTGTTGCTCGGTCATGCTGATCCGGTTGTCGTTGAACACCTTAAAAAGACAACAGAGCTCGGCACTAGTTTCGGGGCGTCTCATACGATGGAGACAGAGCTTGCGGAACTCGTTATCGACCGCGTTCCTTCTGTTGAAATGGTGCGGTTCGTCAACTCTGGTACAGAGGCGACGATGAGTGCACTACGCTTAGCTCGTGGGTATACGGGCAGAAACAAGATTGTCAAAATGGAAGGGAACTACCACGGACACGGCGATTCGTTACTCATTAAAGCCGGTTCTGGGGTGGCGACACTTGGACTTCCTGATAGCCCAGGAGTACCCGAAGGTACAGCTTCAAATACACTCACCGTCCCTTACAACGACTTGGACAGCTTGCAGCTCGTTTTTGAGAAATACGGCGATGACATTGCAGCAGTAATTCTTGAGCCTGTGGCTGGGAACATGGGTGTTGTCTTGCCAGAGGAAGGGTTTTTACAAGGCGTTCGTCACATGACTGAAGAGTACGAAAGTCTGTTGATTTTCGATGAAGTGATGTCGGGTTTCCGAGCAGGTTTCCATTCTGCACAAGGTAGATTCTCTGTTACACCTGATTTGACTACACTCGGCAAAGTCATCGGTGGGGGATTGCCGGTCGGTGCCTATGGCGGTAAAAAAGAAATAATGGAGCAAGTAGCGCCAAGTGGCCCAATCTATCAGGCAGGAACACTGTCTGGAAATCCTCTCGCGATGACCGCAGGATATATGACACTTTCTCAAGTGACACCTGAGCACTATGAAGAATTTGAAAGAAAAGGGGCACGTTTAGAAGAAGGAATTACTGAAGCCGCAAAGAAACATGGCATCTCGGTCACGTTTAACCGTGCAGGCTCGATGGTTGGGTTATTCTTTAACGACAGCCCAGTCGTTGATTTTAACACCGCGAAATCATCAAATGTTAAGCAGTTTGCCGCGTATTTCAGAGAAATGTTGCAAGAAGGTATTTCAATTGCACCGTCACAATTTGAGGGCATGTTTTTGAGTACGCAGCATACTGATGAAATGATTGAAGAAACGATTGCAGCTGCTGAACGAGCATTATCAAGAATCTAATGTGTATCCTACGATTTTAAAAAGACGCCAAAAGCGAACAGCTTTTGGCGTCTTTTTAACGTGAGCAGCCGTAGGTTTATGAACATATTTTCCGAGTTGGTGACATACGTTGATAGCGTACTGGCTAAATCTGTAGTGATATTCCCACCGTCTTGTAAAAAGGTTGGATATACGGGAAGGGTCACAATGTTTCGTGAGTAAAAGTCGGGATGACAATCAGTGAACGGCTAGGCAGAGAAAGATTACGTTGAGTAGAAAAGGAGGAGCTGACTGTGAGCCAAGAACAGCCATCTGCGTTAACGTTTAACCTTGAAGAATCGGTATGGCTAGACCAGGGCGAGAGAATCCAAACCATCCTAGGCTGGAGCTTGAACCTGAATTAACAATTCAAGAAGATGATCATCAAGTGAGCATTAAAGGGGGGTTGCACCTACTCGGTCAGTATGTTCCGTTTGATCAAAACGAGAGCTTTGAAGACTATGAAGGTGGGGGTGTTCCCCAAAGAATCGACAGCGTGCGAACGACGGAAAATGGCGAACGTGAAATCAAGCATTTCTTTCCGATTGAAGTTTCCATTCCGTTAAATCGGATCCAAAGTGTCGAAGAGTTGTATGTTCAAGTAGATAGCTTTGATTATGATCTTCCGGAACCGAGCTGCATCCAACTGGCAGCGGATGTTACGATTACGGGCATGATTGATGAGCATCAAGATGCAAAAGCTGAAAAGACGATTGCATCACCGCCTGAGCCATTTCCGAGGTTTACTCATGAAGTAAAAGTACCGGAGGAAGAATACGCTGAAGAGCGTTATGAAGAAGAAGAGGAAGAAGAAAACGATGTTACTCATGAATCATGGTCATCTGAGCTTGATGAAGACGTTGAAGAACTAGAAGAAGAGCCTTTCGCCCGAGATGAAGTGAAGTCCTACTACGATGCGCAAGAAGTAGCAGATGAGGATACAGATCGTATTGAGCACACTGCTTTTGTGGACGATCATAATTCAAATGATGATGAGTCGACCGAAGAGGCAGAAGAAGAACAACGGACCGGAGTGGAAGAAGAAAAAGAAGATGTCCACTTGAATTTGAATAGTCATCGTGCCCAAGAAGAGCCTTCTCATGACAGCGCTGTACGATACAGCAGAGAGCCGTTAGATGAGGAGCCTGAAGATCATCATGAGGAAGATGTGGAAGAAGAGCCACAAAAGCCTGAAAAAAGAAGAGAGAACGCGTTATACCTTACAGAGATGCTTGAAAAAGGGGATCGGGAGACGTTCACCAAGATGAAAATGTGCATCATTCAAGATAATGAATCGTTAGACACGATTGCTGAGCGGTACGGGTTTTCCGTTCAACAACTTTTAAGGTGGAACAATATGGACATGAATCATGTTGAAGCTGGTGAAATTATTTACATTCCGGTGCAAGCTCAACATGAATGATCAGGCGTGGCGTGCGGCCGTACGCACCATTGTTGACCGTCCGTCCGACTGGCAGTGGGTGAGTGACCGCGTAATAAAAGTTGACCATCCGGACGGTCCTATGGCGATGAAGCGATGGGACCGAACGCCCGGAGAACGAGATACGTTCTTGCAACATTTACGTTACGGTGAACGTTCAGGCATTCAAGGATTATCCCCCTCATGACAAGTACGCGAGGGGATTTTCCTGTTTTTGAAGCTGAAGGCTATGATTATTATTTAGAACCTTGGGTAGAAGAACAAACACTCACATCCCCACCATCCAAAGAGCTAAGATTATTATCTGTTCTTGCAGCGAATCATAAGATCTCTGAAAATGAGCAAACCATTGAAGAGGGTGCCTTGGAGGAATACGAGCAAGAAGTTGATTTCATATGGAATCAACAGCGTCTTCATATGGAACAGTTGGCAGACCAACTTGAGCAGTCTCGATTCATTTCTCCATTCACGATGACGTATTTGCATGCCGGTCCATTTTTAGAACGAATGTTCCAATCTGGGAAAAGTGGATTTCAAAATTGGGCTCGTCACGTGAAGGAAAAAGAAACGTATCGGTTTGTCTTTTGTCACGGAAAACCTTCAATCGCGCACGGTTTAATTGCAGCTGATGGAAATGCATGGTGGACGAATTGGGAAGCGAGTGGACCGAATCATCCCGCATATGACCTTGCCTATTTTTATCAAGACATTGCGAGAAATCAACCGTTCCATGCGTTAGACTACCAAGCAATCGTGTACGTATGAGGCATATGGCCTCTATGGGGAGATGCAGATACGTCGTTACTAAAGGCGTTGATGCTAACGCCAACACCGATTATTGATTTTGTCGAACAATATCGAGCCAATCCTCAAAGCTATGCGGAGCACCAGTGGACGGCAATGCTAGAACTGCGTTTGAATGCACTAAGATACGGCGCAGAGCTAGTGAAGTGGAAAGAAGACCAAGAAGCAGCCATGAGACAAAGCGCAACGTAGTCTCGTGGCTGTTTTTTTGGCAAGAGGTGGGTGAGTTAGTGATTGCTCACAAACACCTCAAGCTTTATAAAATTTGGGGATTCTTAGGAGAAGGGTGATCTAGATCACCCTCGAAACAATCTATATAGAATGAACTTAATATCTTCCTGATTTGCGCTGTTGGGACTTGCTTTCCACTGCAGGGGAACTCTTGTACTCTGGAGTACAACCATCGGCTCCAGAGGTGCCGATGGTAAGCCGTACGTTCGTCTCGTCAGTCTCTGTGACAGAAAAGGGTCTTAGAATTTCTTACGCCAAGCGAATGGAATGGAGATTTGATGTAGTTATAACATCAAGTGCTAGTAAATTTCTTTAGTGCAACGTATATAGATTACAAAATGATCATATACCCCAACTGGATGTTGAATGATTTTTTCCATAATCTTATTCTCGTAACACGAGGTAGTCATACTTAAACCGGATGTCCGTAATGACCCATCCGGTTTTTCGGTGATCTGTTTTTATAGGCAGAAGCATAAATGTATCTATTTTTGGAAATACCAGAAAGCACAAGCAAGAATAATGAGTATTAACACATCAATAAACGTGGCAAAAAACAACAAACGTAGCAACTGAAAGCAGATGATCGGAAGCAAGATTTGAGCAGCTGCCGCACGCCATTTATACACCCATGGTGGTCGCTTCTTTTTTCCGTACGGGTATTGCGGGGGCGGACTATAATATCTGGGCATTAGCACACCCCTTCCTTAGTTTTTACTCTATCCTATGCCTGCAAAACAAATCAGTCACCAATGTTGTTGACGAATGGTAAAGGCATCGGTACAATAAATACACAAACTGAATCCTCAACATGCGAAGAATGGAAGTAGTATGCGCACATCCTCATACAGAGAAGGGACCATGCTGGAAGGTCCCCCGCCAGGATAGGGCAGAAGTCGTCCATGAGCAGATCCTTTGAATGACCATAGTAGAAGGAATACGTTAACTTACGTTACAGTTGCTGAGAGTATGAACGATTATTGTTCATAAATAAAGGTGGTACCGCGAGCCCTTCGTCCTTTTTATAAGGAGAAGGCTCTTTTTTTATTCAAAAAAAGGAGGACGTACAATGACTGAAGAGAAAAACATGGCAACGAAGTATGACCGAAACAAACCGAGTCAAAATGGTATCCTTACTGGATTAACAATGGCTTTTTTGAAGCTACTCGTGATGGTGAAAGAAAGGGAGAGCCCCACTCGATCGTCATCCCTCCACCGAATGTAACCGGACGGTTGCATTTAGGGCATGCGTGGGACGTGACTTTACAAGACATTATTGCTCGTCAGAAACGGATGGAAGGCAAGGACATGCTGTGGCTACCGGGAATGGACCACGCAGGCATTGCAACGCAGTCCAAAGTCGAACAGAAACTAAAAGAAGAAGGCCGATCTCGAAGAGAAATGGGCAGAGAAAAGTTTCTTGATGTGTCTTGGCAGTGGAAGGAAGAATATGCAGACTTTATTCGAGAACAATGGTCCACGCTCGGTTTGTCATTAGACTACACGAGAGAGCGATTTACATTAGATGAAGGATTGTCCGATGCGGTAAAAGAAGTGTTCGTTCGTTTATATGAGAAAGGCTAATCTATCGCGGTAAATACATCATTAACTGGGACCCATCTGCTCAAACAGCGCTTTCAGACATTGAAGTAGAGTACAAAGAAGTAGAAGGCGCTTTTTATCACATGCGTTACCCGTTAAAAGACGAAGAAGGATACATCGAAGTCGCTACGACGCGACCAGAGACGATGCTTGGGGATACAGCAGTTGCGGTACACCCAAGAGATGAACGCTACAAACATTTAATTGGAAAAACCGTTATCTTGCCGATCGTTCAACGTGAAATACCGATTATTGCTGATGAATATGTTGATCGTGAATTTGGTTCGGGAGCGGTAAAGATCACACCAGCTCATGACCCGAATGATTTTGAAATTGGAAATCGTCATGAACTGCCTCGTGTTCTCGTCATGGATGAAGCTGGGCAAATGAATGAAAATGCTGGAAAATATCAAGGTTTAGATCGATTCGAATGCCGCAAACAAATCGTGAAGGATTTACAAGCTGACGGCATATTGTTTGACATTGAGCAACACCTGCACTCTGTCGGTCATTCAGAACGAAGTGGCGCTGTCGTTGAACCTTATCTTTCGACCCAATGGTTTGTAGATATGAAACCTCTCGCTGAAGCTGCCATGAAGCTGCAAGCAGATGCAGATGATAAAGTCACATTTGTGCCGGAGCGGTTTGAACGCACGTATATGCAATGGCTCGAAAACATCCGAGATTGGTGTATTTCTAGACAGCTTTGGTGGGGACATCAAATTCCTGCGTGGTACCATAACGAAACAGGTGAACTGTACGTAGGAAAAGAAGCACCAGCGGATCTTGAAAACTGGACACAAGATGAAGATGTGTTGGATACGTGGTTTAGTTCAGCATTGTGGCCGTTCTCAACAATGGGCTGGCCAAATGAGGAAGCAGAAGACTTAAAACGATTCTATCCGACAAATGTGCTTGTAACTGGATATGACATCATCTTCTTTTGGGTATCAAGAATGATCTTCCAAGGGCTAGAATTTACCGGTGAACGGCCGTTTAAGGATGTTCTTATTCATGGATTGGTTCGTGATGCAGAAGGACGGAAGATGAGCAAATCCCTCGGGAACGGTGTTGATCCGATGGACGTTGTCGAACAATACGGAGCGGATGCACTCCGGTTCACGCTTGCGACAGGCACATCACCAGGAAATGACCTTAAATTTCAATGGGATAAAGTAACGGCAAACTGGAACTTTGGCAATAAGATTTGGAATGCGTCGCGATTTGCGCTCATGAACATGGAAGGCTTTACGTATGAGGACATTGACCTCACACAAGTCAACGCTACGCACGACCGTTGGATTCTTGCAAAGTTACAAAAGACGATCGCTGATGTTACACGTTTAATGGATCGTTATGAGTTTGGTGAAGCCGGAAAGATGCTCTACAACTTCATTTGGGACGATGTGTGTGATTGGTATATCGAAATGGCGAAACTTCCGCTCTATGGAGACGTTGAAGAAGATAAACAAACGACGCGTTCTGTGCTCGCGCATGTGTTGGACCAAACGCTTCGCTTGCTTCATCCGTTTATGCCATTTATTACTGAAGAGATTTGGCAGCACCTGCCACACAAGGGTGACTCCATTACGATTGCTGAGTGGCCTAAAGCAGAGGCAACGTGGGTGGACGAAGAAGCATTCACAGACATGGAACTTTATCAATCAATCATCCGCACCGTTCGCAACACACGTAGAGAAATGGACGTTGCGCCGAGAAAGCCGATTCCTTTGCATATGAAGCCAAGTTCAGAAGCGTCTGCAGAACAATTACAAAGAGGCGTTCATTATTTGGAACATTTCTGTTCGCCAGAAGAACTGAAGATTGATCGGTCATTAGTCGCGCCAGAACAATCGATTTCGCATGTTTTGTCGGGGTTAGAACTTTATATTCCGCTTGCTGGCTTAATTAATGTTTCTGAAGAATTGGCCCGCCTGCAAGGAGAGAAGAAGAAACTTGACGGAGAAGTGAAGCGACTGGAGGGCAAGCTCACAAATGAGAAGTTTGTAAGCAATGCCCCGGAACAAGTGGTTGCTGCTGAACGAGAAAAGAAAGCCGATTACGAAATGAAACGAGAAAAAGTGATTGAACGATTAAAAGAGATTGAGAAACTCGCACAATAGCGAGTTGGAGGCAGATGTTGATGAACACCTTTGATCAGGTTATGGACTGGCTACAAAGCGCACGTAAGTTTGGCGTCAAGCCAGGGCTGGATCGTATGGAGCTCGTGTTATCCACCTCAGCACCCAGAGAAGAAGCTCCGATGCATCCATATTGGGGGAACAAATGGAAAAGGTTCTACCGTTACGTATCTTAGGAATATCTTGCAAACTGCAGGATATTCCGTTGGTACATTTACTTCTCCATATGTAGTGCGGTTTGAAGAACGGATTAGTTTAAATGGGGAACCCATTCATCAAGATGACTTTGTCCGGGCAGCACAAACGGTCCGGGATGCGATTGAACAAACGGATGACCCATTTGGACCGGCAACGGAGTTCGAAATTCTTACGTTAATTTCTTTCGTCTATTTTGAGTCGGTCGCTCCTGATTTTGTCATTTATGAAGTGGGTTTAGGTGGCAGATTGGATTCGACCAATGTCATCTTTCCTCGCGTAAGTGCGATAACGAATGTCGGGATGGACCATATGCACATTTTAGGAGATCACGTAGAAGCGATCGCGAATGAAAAGGCAGGCATTATTAAACCTCGAGTTCCTTTCATCACGTCAGTCACCGACGAGCCGTCTCTTGAAGTCATTAAAAAGAAAGCGGCAGATCTGTCCGCTCCGATTACTCGTTTAAACGATCATTTTCATGTGACACACGTGACGACCGAAGAAGAAGGCTCAACGTTTTCACTGCGTGTCCAAGATCAAGAACTTCTTCATTTACGCATCTATATGCGAGGGCGGCACCAGGTTGACAATGCTGCTCTTGCTGTTTCAATCGCGCTTGAAATTCAAAAAATGGGACATCAGGTTTCGGAAGAGGCCATTAAGAGCGGTCTCATTCAGTCGATGTGGCCTGGCCGATTGGAGAAAGTAAAGGACAAGCCGTTTACCCTCATTGACGGAGCCCATAACCCTGAAGGAATTGAAAGCCTTGTTCGTTATATGCAACCATTCGCAAAAGAACGACCGATCCATGTGATCGCAGCGGTGACAAAAGAAAAAGATGTAAACGAAATGTATGCACCTCTCCTTTCATTACAGCCGGCGTCTTTCATACTCACCTCCTTTAATCATGAGCGTTGTGCCAACCCGATAGAAGTGGCTGAAACGATGTCCTATTCAGGCATCACTGTTGAGCTGGATAATCAAAAAGCTTACAACAATGTTAAACGTGTTGCGAAAGAAACAGACGTGATTTTAATTACAGGTTCATTGTTTTTTATTTCTGAGATGCGTGCGTTTCTGACAAAATAAAAAGATTTGCTGTCGATAGAAGGGATGTTACTGTCGATGGCGAATCTTATTTATTGTGGCAGTGTTTAATCGGTCGTTGGTAATGGAAAGGAACTGAATTGATTTTTTTTGGATTGATTGGTTTTATCTTTGGTTCATTTTTTTCTGTAGTTGCCGTACGCATACCTAGAGGACTGTCCATTTCTTGGCCACGCTCTCATTGCCCCTTTTGTAAGCGTACACTCCGAATGACTCATTTGATCCCCGTGTTTTCATACGTTTTTCAAAAAGTAGGTGTTCACATTGTAAACAACCGCTCTCGATAATGTATCCATGTACAGAACTCATAACGGGAGCGTTATTTGCTAGCGCATTTCTCATTTTTGGTGTTTCTACGCAACTCCTCTTTTCGATTGTCGTCATTTCCCTCTGTATCATCGTCGTGTTGACAGATCTCCTTTATTTACGAATCCCTAACAAAATTGTCGTGTTTTTTGGATTGATATTTCTCGTATACCGCCTCTTCATCGACCTCTTTCTCCTTGGTATGATCCGCTCCTCACAGCATTTCTTTGTTTTTTGTTTCTGTTTGCTGTACTCGCTTTGTCAGGCGGAGGAATAGGCGGTGGCGATGTGAAGCTGTTTATGATTCTTGCATTGGCGCTTGGCAGCTCGATGTTTATCCTCGTCTTCTTTTTGTCGACACTGTTTGGCACAATGACGGGTATTGTGCGAAAAGGGAAAACGAAACATTATCCTCTAGCGCCTAGCATTTCCGTAGCTGTGCTCCTTACTTTATTTGCTTACGACTGGATCTGGGAAGGAATGGAACGTGCTTTGTCATTCATTGTCAGTTATTCCTTGTATTGAACTGACAGGAATCTTCAAGGTTTGTCCTTTTCATATGATAACCTTGTCCTCATATTAATACCTTCAAGGTAGGGAGGTTCTTATGGGACAAGACCGGGGGAAAATGACGTTTACGTTTCAGAATGAGAATGAAAAGAAGAAGGATGAGCCTGGAACATCAAAAAAGAAAGACAATGAACATAACACGAATGAACATGCGAAGACGAATTGCTCATCATCCAAAGAAGAGATTGCGCGAGGCGATGCTCAAGATGTAAAAACGAATAAGAAATCGGCGAACAACGATCTAGGCGCGTCGGAAGCAGCAAAGAAGAAAGGCAAAAAACACAACACGAGCGCACATGCGAAGACGAACAGCCCATCCCTAAAAAAAGAGCCTGAGAAAGGCAACGATCAAGCCGTAACAACAAATGAGAAATCGGCGAAGAGTAACGAAGACGAGCGAGTAACTTCCGAGGGATCACTTCCGGCTGTGCGCGCACCAGGAGCTTCAAAAGAAGCAAGACACGCAGCGGAAACGTCAAAATCTGAAGAGATAGAAAAAAAGCCCGTTTCTTCTTCCTCTAACCATGAAACAGTGGATGTAGTACAGAAGAAACACGAATGGGAGCAAAAAGGAGTACAAGAAACGACGAGTAAAAAAGCACCTGGGTTACCCTTTCATCGCAAAAAGAAACCTTCAGGTTCAGGTGGTCCAAAACGAAAAGGGTATGGTTTTGACCGTGTGAAATTCGTCGGACTCATTGCAGCAGCTCTATTACTCGGAGTAGTGTTTGGTTTGCCTTTATTGCAAATTGTGACGTCCTCTTCCCCTACTGATTCGGCAGAAGAGGTGATGGGGACAGCAGAAGAGGAAGGAGCGACAACATCAGTTGGAGACGAGGTAACGTGGGCACCTCTAGAAGTTGACGTTGTACAAGCAGGTGCTTTTTCTAGTATGGAAGCAGGCGAAGATGTGCAGCGACAACTTGTGAGCGCTGGTTACCCGGCTGTGTTGCACGATGCCTCAGACAGTGAATACATCTTTTTGTATGTCGGTATGACCGAAGCAAATCAAGCTGAGCAAGACCTTATGCCAGAATTCGAGGCAAATGGAATGGATGTGTACGTCAAACAACTTCAGATTGAGCCAGAAAGCGAGACAATCGACCAACAGTAACAGCAGCAGCCAATCTATTGCAAAATGAAATTGAAGCATCTATCGGACGGGTGTGGAGGCACCTGAGCCGCTTACTGAAGAGGTGCAAACGGTCATTTCTAACTCCACACAGTCAGGAGAACAAGTTCTGGAATCTTATGAATCACTGCAAAACAACCCAGATGATCATGCAGAATGGATGCAATTTGTCCTCGATTTTGAGCGATGGGTACAAGAGTTGTGACATAATAGGAGCCACCGATCATAAAAGGAGTGCTCCCTATGACCAATCAATTAATTCTAGCTTCCTCATCACCAAGGCGGGTCGCTTTGTTACAAAGTGCCGGCTACACGTTTACCCAACACACACGCCCGGTTGATGAGGAGTTTCAGCCTAACAAATCCCCTGCAGAGAACGCGGTGAGCTTAGCGAAGAAGAAAGCGTTCGTGTTTCAAGAAGACATGTCGAAAGACGAAGTGATCCTCTCCGCAGATACCGTTATCGCTTTAGATGGGGAACCGATTGGCAAACCGAAAGATGAACGCGATGCTGTTGACATGCTTTCGCTCCTGTCCAAGACACCTCATCAAGTCATCACAGGAGTGGCTTTGGCCACTACCGATAGTGTCCGCACATTCCACGCCGAGACAAAAGTGACATTTTACCCGCTCACAGACGAACAGATCGACATGTATGTACGCACAGGTGAGCCGTTAGACAAAGCCGGAGGGTATGGAATTAATGGCCTGGCTGCTCTATTTATTAAAGAAATTGTTGGCGATTATTATAACGTTGTTGGTCTGCCATTATCTCGTCTCAGGCAAGAGCTTGAACATGTCAACATTTACCCCGATTGGTTAAATTCAAATCTGAAGAGGTGAGCCCTTGCTGCCCCCCGAAGTAAAATTACCCGTGAATGAGATGCCCCGTGAACGATTAGTCAGAGAAGGACCAGACAAGCTGTCCAATCAAGAGTTGTTAGCCATACTCCTTAGAACTGGGAGTCGCGGAGAAACTGTTCTCGACCAAAGTCAGCGTCTGCTCACTTCATTTGGTGGTCTCCTACAACTAAAGGATGCCACGGTCGAAGAACTGCAAGCTGTTCGTGGTATCGGCTTCGTAAAAGCAATTGAAATCCGCGCAACATTAGAGCTAGCAAAACGTATCCATACGATGAATACAAAAGAGAAGTGGATCATTCTGGCCCTGAAGATGTGACCGAGCGGGTCATGGAAGAGATGCGTTTTTTGCAACAAGAACATTTTATTGCTCTCTACCTGAATACGAAAAACCAAGTAATGCACAAACAAACGTTATTTATTGGCGGGCTAAACTCTAGCATTGTCCATCCAAGAGAAGTATTTAAAGAAGGAATTCGGCGTTCAGCCGCATCGATGATCTGTTTGCACAACCATCCTTCTGGTGATCCTTCCCCAAGTAAAGAAGATATTCAAGTAACAAAACGGCTCGTTGATTGTGGGAATATCATTGGCATTCCCGTGTTGGATCATATCATTATTGGCGACCAATGTTACGTAAGCTTACGTGATCTCGGCGGGGTATTTGACTCTGTGAACCCATGAGCGTAACAACCAAACGTTTGAGCACTCACGTTTGGTTTTTTATGTAAACGAGTGTATACCCATAGCGGGAGCGGATAAGCATCTACATAGGATAAACTTTACATTTTCCTAATTGCACGGTTTGTTGTTGCTTTCCACTGCAGGCGGATGCTTGCACTCCATAGTACAAGTGCAACATCGGTGGCGAAACATCTGCCACCGTGTTTTCTATGCACTCCAGAGTACAAGGGCGACATCGGTTCACGTTTTTGCTCCTGGCTACGGTGTGTGGAAAGAAGGCCAAATGCCCCATATATTCATTAATGTGACACTTGAGAAAGAAAAATCATGATTTTAAATGTGAATGCGCACATAAAAGGTGTCAACTGTCACAAATATTGCGATTTGTGACAGTTGCGTGCCGAAAGTGCCCGATTTGAGGCTGGATTGTCACATACGTGACCGGCCATCACATTCTTGTGCCAGGTGGTGGGCCTTGGTCACAACTATTCACCCTTCGGCAAACGTTTTTCGTGTTGCCCGCAACCCTTGCAGTGACGAACAAAGATCGGCAACGAAGCTGTCGAAGTGCAACGAGATGAATTTCAACAGACAATATGCAAGCACACATCCGCAAAGACCCATCTCGGTCATCCGATTCAATGAATTTCTTTCGTTCAACTTATATAGCTCAAAGTACTTATCTACGTTCCCTACGTTTAGCCAAAATTAGCGAGGTTTCTTAGGGAACGTTACGTTCCTGCAAAAGTCCTTGGCATCTTTTTCGATTGTGACGAATTGAGGAAATTTATGAAGCTGTTTTTACCGCTATGTTTTTAGGTAAAAATTGCGTATAATGAGTAAGGGAAATTTAGATCTAGATATGGGTCTTAGTTGTAAAAAAATACGTAATGAAGATACCGAAATTGTAACGAGACGATGATATAAAACGACGAATCAATTGAAGGTAATGAAGGGAGATACATAGATGTTTGGTGGTTTTTCTAAGGATTTAGGCATTGACTTGGGGACAGCGAATACGCTTGTATATGTAAAAGGAAAAGGGGTTGTTGTTCGTGAACCTTCAGTTGTAGCAACGCGTTCAGACAACCAACAAATTGAGCTGTCGGTAATGACGCCAAAAATATGATTGGACGTACACCGGGTAACATTGTTGCGATTCGACCGATGAAAGACGGTGTAATTGCCGATTTTGATACGACCGCAACAATGATGAAATATTTTATACGTCAAGCACAACGGAACCGTTCTGTTTTTACGCGTAAGCCAAACGTAATGGTTTGCGTACCATCAGGGATTACTGCAGTGGAAAAACGGGCAGTTGAAGATGCGACAAAGCAAGCAGGGCACGAGAGGCATATACGATTGAAGAACCGTTTGCTGCAGCCATCGGTGCAGATCTACCGGTTTGGGAACCTACAGGCAGTATGGTTGTTGACATCGGTGGCGGTACGACAGAAGTTGCCATCATTTCTTTAGGCGGCATTGTCACGAGCCAGTCCATTCGTGTGGCCGGTGATGAAATGGATGAATCGATTATTCAGTATATCAAGAAGACGTACAATCTCATGATCGGTGAACGTACGTCGGAAGCATTGAAAATGGAAATTGGATCAGCAGAAAAGCAAGAAAATGTTGAATCAATGGAGATTCGTGGACGTGACCTCGTCACAGGATTCCTAAGACGATTTCAATTGAAGCGGACGAAGTTGCACAAGCACTTGAAGATACGATCACAACGATCATAGAAACCGTGAAATCGACGCTTGAGCGCACGCCGCCTGAACTGGCTGCAGATATTATGGATCGTGGCATTGTGCTCACCGGTGGTGGGGCGATGTTAGAAGGTCTGGATAAGCGCCTAGGAGAAGAAACGAACATGCCGGTGTTGGTCGCTGAAGAACCATTGGATTGTGTGGCGCTTGGTACTGGAAGAGCTTTGGAAAACCTCCATCTATTCCGTTCAAGAGCCGGAATTACAGCAAGATCCAATCGCAAGTAAAGACGCTAGACAAGGTTGTCGGTTTTTGTAAATCACTTAAACCGGCACACCATTTATAAGCGTGTAACATATAGTTCACAAAACAATAGTGTTCAAATGGGTTTCATAGAACAAGGTAGAAGGTGTCTAGCATGCCTCATTTTTTTTCGAATAAGCGTTTAATATTACTAATGGTTGGCATTATTGTCCTTGTCATTTTGGTTGGACTTACGATGCGTGAGCGTGAGCAAGCAACAATACCGGAGCAAATTGTGCAAGATTCTGTCGGGGCAGTGCAGTCGGTTTTCCAAAGGCCTGCTTATTTTGTGCGCGGCATTTATGATGACTTTATTCATATTCTAAATGTACATGAAGAAAATGAACGGCTAAAGGAACACTTGAATGACTATGCGATGTTACGTTCAGAACTGGATGGGTTACGAGAAGAGAATGAGAGTCTTACGAGCATGTATGATGGGATGGAGAGTTTAAGTTCATTCACATCAATTCCCGCGTTAGTCATTGAGCGTCAGCCCGATCGGTGGACAGAAACCATTGGGATTAATCGTGGAACGCAGCACGGGGTTGAAGCTGATATGGCTGTCATTACCGAAGAAGCTCATTGGAAGAGTGCAGTATACGAGTGCCTTTACGTCACAAATTCAATTGTTATCCGACGGTGAACAAACGAACCGAGTGTCTGCTAAGGTTGCCGTTGAAGATGATGAACCGGCCATTGGTTTCATTGAAGGTTGGGACCATGAACAAGATCTGTTAATCATGCAAAAGGTTGACTCAGAAAACGAACTTGAAGTCGGTCAGTTTGTAAGTACTTCTGGTTTGGGTGGGTTATTCCCTGCCGACCTACCTATTGGTGAAATTGTCGGCGTGGAGATCGATGAGTACGGGCTTACGCAAAATGCATACATCCAGCCATCTGCAGATTATTACAATATTAATCATGTAATGGTCATCGATCGCGAACAAGGCAATCTCGAAGGGATTCAAGAAGATTTTGAGAATCTGCAAGAGGAGCAAGAAGAAGAGGAAGAAAGTGAAGGGAGTGGAGAATAATGCGTTACATTCTCCCGGTGATCGTTGCCTTCCTCTTTATTATCGAAGGAACATGGTTCCAAGTGTTTTTTCCGGCTTCTTTCGATCAAGACCTCTATTGGATGCCGCGGTTTGCTTTTGTAGCGATTGTGTTTATTTCCATTTACAGAGGTGCTGTACACGGGCTGTTTTTTGGAATCATTACTGGATTTTTTCATGATGTCGTTTATTCCTATATCATTGGAATTTACATGTTTTCTTACGGTTTGCTAGGGTATATGGCAGGTTTTAACTTCTCAGCAGTCAAATCGAGACCGATTGTTGTCTTGCTTATTATGTTAGTTGGGCTTGCTGGCTTGGAAACGCTCATTTATTTCATGTATACATGGACAGGAGTTGCGTTTGTAGGCTTTGAAGAATTTGCAACCACAAGACTGATGCCGTCATTGCTTTTAAATGGTGCGTTTGGCATTGTGATCCTTTTTCCGATGCGAAAGATCTTTCAATGGATTGAAGAAAGGGAACGTATGCAGGAAAATGTATAAAGATGTGGAATCTTATCAGTAAGGCACATAGCCATTTGGCGGTTAGCGAAGATGAAAGTACCGAGGTGAGACGGTGAAAACTACATTCCAAAAGCAGTTCATCACGATAAAGGGGACGAAAGACGGGATTGTCATTCATTTGGATGATCAGTGCAGTTATGCTTCAATCGTGTCAGAGCTCGAAGCGAAAATTGCAGAGAATCACTCAGCCTTTGATGAGGGCAAAGACGTATCAGTACGTGTGCATGCCGGTAATCGTTATTTAAACGAGGCGCAACAAGAAGAGATAAAGACGCTGATTGAGCATGCAGGCGTTATCGTTGTAGATGATTTTTATAGCAACGTGATGACAATCGCCCGCGCCCAGGAAGAAAAAGAACGAGAAGAGTTAACGACGTATACACGTATCGTCCGCTCGGGGCAAGTGCTTCGTGTAAAAGGAGATCTTCTCATTCTTGGCGATGTGAATCCAGGCGGAATTGTTGAAGCGGTAGGGGACGTGTACATACTCGGTTCGCTTAAAGGGATTGCTAAAGCAGGGATTAAAGGGAACGAGAACGCCGTTGTTGCTGCATCTGTTATGGTTCCATCGCAAGTGAAGATTGCTGAGCATTTGTATCTTACCGAGTCAACTCGGGCAGAACGTGCTCAAGAAATTCTTTATGCAGAGCCGAAGTACGCATGCATCGAGCATCAGGAAGAAGAGATTGTTTTTCATGCATTGAACGGTCTGGCGGCATTTCGTCGTGATCGTAAGAATAGAAGGGACTAAGGAGGATATGCTGTGGGAGAAGCAATCGTCATTACATCCGGGAAAGGCGGCGTAGGGAAGACAACAACGTCGGCAAATATTGGAACAGCATTGGCGCTGCAAGGAAAACAAGTGTGCCTCCTCGATACCGATATCGGCTTAAGAAATCTTGATGTTGTCATGGGTCTTGAGAACCGCATCATTTATGATTTGGTTGATGTATTGGAAGGTCGCTGTAAAGTTCAGCAGGCACTCATCCGAGACAAGCGTTTTGAATGTCTTCATCTACTACCAGCTGCACAAACGAAAGACAAATCTGACGTCACACCAGAGCAAATGGCAGAAGTTGTCAATGAATTGAAACCAGATTACGACTACTTAATCATTGATTGCCCTGCAGGAATTGAGCAAGGATTCCGAAATGCGGTCGCAGGTGCGGACCAAGCGATCGTCGTCACTACACCGGATACACCTGCGGTTAGAGATGCCGATCGTGTGATCGGTCTATTGGAACAAGAAGAAATGCCTTCACCGAAGCTCGTCGTCAATCGCGTGAGAAAAGCGTCCAAGGAAAAGGGAGACGATCTGCTTGACGTAGATGATGTCGTCGCGACGCTTGCCATTGACTTATTAGGTGTTGTCTTTGAAGATGAAGGTGTGCTCAGAGCTTCTCATAAAGGGGAGCCAGTAGCAACAACACCGAATACGTCCGCATCATTGGCTTATCGAAATATTGCACGAAGAATTCTTGGAGAATCTGTACCCCTGCTCTCATT
Organism: Geomicrobium sp. JCM 19037; assembly: GCF_000698105.1. Taxonomy (NCBI): domain Bacteria; kingdom Bacillati; phylum Bacillota; class Bacilli; order Caryophanales; genus Geomicrobium; species Geomicrobium sp. JCM 19037. The sequence goes on from NZ_BAWZ01000008.1 coordinate 84,088, forward strand.
AACTACGAAGAAGAGTTTTCTTGCGCGAGTGAAATCGTTGTTTGGTATTCAAGCATAATCAACAGAAGTTACGGGACCGAAAATACGGCCTGTAGCTTCTTTTTGTTTCCGTGGTATATCCTTGTCCATTTCCACATATCTATGAAGAAAGTGGGTGACTGAATGGGACGGAGGGGTTCCGATGGGAGACCAGTTGGATCGAATTCGAAGAGAAGCCGAAAAGAAACGTAGGAAAGAGTGGAAACCTGCAGATTCACCGAAAGAAAAGACACATCTTGCGTATTACCCGAGTCGTGAAGAGATGAATGAGCATGAGCCAGAGTTTTACATGTGGCGTGATGATGAAAAGAAAATGAAGACGAGCAGCCGGAATGAAAAGGTGCGGCAGCGATTTTTTATACAATGGCTATGTGCACTAGGCATCTTTGTCGTGACAGCAATTGTTGCACAAACAAATCAAGCCTCTCTCGAACCTGTTCGACAAACGGCCATGCAGTGGTACGGTGAGGAGTTTCAATTTGCAGCGGTTTCTGGCTGGTACGAAGAGCAGTTTGGCCGACCGCTTGCATTATTTCCTGGAGATTTGAATGAATCCGGCGAACAAATAGAAGCACCGATTGGAGAGGGATATGCACTTCCAGCAGCCGGAATAATTGAGGTTCGTGAATCGTTCTCAGAAAACGGACAGGCAATGATTGTCGAAACAGCGGAAGATGCAATGGTGACGGCTGCTCGCGGTGGGGTCGTTATTCGAGCGGGTGCCGATTCAGAATGGGGAGACGCGGTCGTCGTTCAGCATGAAGATGGAACTGAGGCAATGTATGGTACGCTCGATGCCATTGATGTGAATTTATATGACCATGTGCAGTCAGGTGATGTGCTCGGAGCAGTCACGACGAGTGATGAGTTTGAAGGCGGCAGCTTCATGTTTGGCTTACGAAAGAACAATGAGTTTATTGACCCCAATGAAGTGATGACATTTGATTGATCTCTTTCGAACAATACGAATTCACCCTGTATTTTGGCTCGTCATTGGGTTGGCGATAGCACAGGTTATTTTCGGGAGTTAATCATGTTATTTTGTATTGTTTTCTGTCATGAGATGGGTCATGCAATCGCTGCTCAGAAATTGGGATGGCGGATTAAAAAGATTGAGCTGTTGCCGTTTGGCGGTGTAGCTGAGACAGAAGAATACGGGAATCGACCGCACCGCGAGGAAGTGATTGTCATATTGGCAGGACCTTTGCAACACGTTTTCCTCATCGGATTATCGTTTTTGGCTTTGTCATTGTTTCCATTTTGGTCGCAAGCGGATCACGAACTGTTCATCTACCATAATCTAACGATCTTATTGTTTAATTTACTGCCTGTATTGCCACTTGATGGCGGCCGACTCGCACAAGTGGCTTATACATCGATTCGCCCTTTTCGTGAGGCACAGCAGATTTCATTGTTAACATCGCTTGCTGTATTAGTTATTGTCATGACACTCACTGCCATGTACTTCCCTCTACATTTGCAATGGTGGATGATTATTTTCTTTTTAGCCATTGCAAATTTCCTTGAGTGGAAGCAACAACCTTACGGATACCAGCGGTTCTTGTTAGAACGCAAACGTTTTGAACCAGACGTAGAAGCGAAGGTGCAATCTGTGCCTGCGAATTTAAAGCTATCCGCAGCGATAAAACAGCTATACAAAGGAAAGCCTACCCTTTATCGGGTGATTGAATCTGGGCAGTTTCTTGAAGAAAAAGATTTGTTGCGGTATTGGTTTTATGATGACCATTTTCATGAAACCGACCGAGGTGGGCAGGAGCTACACATCGGCGATATCATTGACAACCGTCCGGTCCTATGATAACATTTTTATGTTGTTTGGAACCCCCAAACTACAACCGCACAGAAGAGGTTTTAAGTTCGAAGGTAGAACACCTCGGATGGCGAGTCTTAGGAAATCGGGAGGTGCATAGGAATGTACGCAATTATTGAAACAGGTGGAAAGCAGATCAAAGTTGAAGAAGGTCAGCAGATCTTTATCGAGAAGCTTCCAGAAACAGCAGGAGACGCTGTCACTTTTGACCGTGTTGTTTTCGTTGGTGGAGATGACACGAAAGTAGGAGCTCCTTATGTAGAAGGTGCGAAAGTTACAGGTACTGTTGAGAAACAAGGGAAGAACAAGAAGATCACCATCTACAAGTTTAAGCGTCGTAAAGGCTATCGTCGTAAGCAAGGACACCGTCAGCCTTACACGAAAGTTAAGATTGACAGCATCTCTCTATAAGGGTGCACGTTGATGATTCGACTTACGATTGTAAGAAACGAAGAAAATCGTACGATACACTCATTTGAGTTAAGCGGGCATGCGAATGCCGCTGAATATGGTGAAGACATCGTATGTGCCGGCGTATCAGCAGTTGCGATCGGTACAGTGAATGCCATCGAAGCGCTTTGCGAGCAGCCACTGACCATTCAATCAGAGGACGACGGCGGGTATTTGTACGGCGAAGTGCCTCGCAGTTGGACAGGTCGAGTTGCTGAAGACGGACAGCTATTACTTGAAGGTATGGTTGTTGCACTAAAGAGCATCCAACAATCGTACGGTGAATTCATACATGTAAATGAAATTTCAGGAGGTGCAGACAAATGCTAAACATGAACCTACAGTTTTTCGCTCAGAAAAAGGGGTAGGGAGTACGAAGAACGGTCGTGACTCCATTTCTAAACGCCTAGGGACGAAGCGCGGTGACGGTCAGCTAGTAACAGGTGGCTCCATCCTCGTTCGCCAACGCGGCACAAAGATCTATCCTGGTGAGAATGTTGGTAAAGGCGGAGACGATACACTTTCGCGAAAATCGACGGCGTCGTTAAATTCGAGCGTCTCGGTAAAAAGCGTAAGCAAGTAAGTGTATACACAAAAGAAGCATAAATCGCCAAAAGGCGGTAAAGGCAAAGTCCTTTACCCGCCTTTTTTTGCGTTTTTCAAGTGTCGGTAAAATTGACAGAACGTTAACAATCCTTAGTTGTTTTTTTACAAACGATTCAACTGTCCTCAATAATGAGTCGCTATAGTAAGACATGTAAGGGAAATCATGTACTCAATTAGGGGGATTAAACGGATGAAGAAGCATCATCTTCTAAAAGTAACAGGAATTGTGGCATTGTTGACACTTGCAGCTTGTGATAGCGGGGATTCAGAAGATGCTACGGCGACGAATGAAGCAGACGAACCCGCTTCAGGTGAAGCTGAATCATTGGACAATGAAGAAGCATCCAACTTGGAAGGGACAGTCACCATTTCTGGCTCCACTTCGGTTCAACCGATCTCTGAAGAGTTAGCGGTTCCTTTTATGGAAGAGAATCCAGATACAAGAATTGAAGTTTCCGGTGGGGGATCAGGTGCAGGTGTGACCGCAGCTCAGCAAGGTGCATCAGACTTTGGCGCTGTCTCTCGTGAAATTGTTGAAGACGAAACAGGCATTGAAGAATACGTCATTGCTCTTGACGGCATTGCCATTATTGTTCACCCAGACAATGCTCTATCAGAACTAGCGTTAGAAGATGTCACAGACATTTTCTCTGGTGAGGTGACAAATTGGTCTGAAATCGGAGGAGATGATGCTGACATCGTTGTTGTAAGTCGAGAAGATGGCTCAGGAACACGAGATGCATTTACAGATATTGTGCTCGGAGAAGATGATCTTATCGATTCTGCACTCATTCAGAATACGACCGGCGGTGTTGCTGAGAGCGTAGCAAATGATCCGAATGCAGTTGGTACATGTCAACAGGTAGCATGAGTGATTCTGTTCAAGGTCTATATATTGATGGTGCTGAACCGACAGATGAAAACATTCGATCAGGTGAGTATCCTGTCTCTAGACCGTTCAATTATGTAAGCAACGAAGAGGAGCCGTTAAGTGAAGTCGCCCAAGCGTTTCTCGATTTCATTCTTAGCGATGACGGTCAACAAGTCGTTGAAGACAACGGATTTATATCCGCCGATTAACGATTAAGCAAGGCAAGGAGAGCGAACAGGGTGGGGATAGCTGCCCTGTTTTTTTATAATGAAAAATAATATCCTTCAAGAGCGGTCATGGGGTGGTTACAGTAATGTTTCAAAAGGTGCGGAATAGAAAAAGTAACATCGAAGAAAGTATTGTCAAAAAAATTCTATTGATCATGGCGTTAACTTCTGTTTTGTCTTTAGGACTTATTGCATTTTTTATATTTATGGAAGGTTTGCCTTTCATGTTTAATTATGGCATAACAGAGTTTATTTTTGGGACAACATGGGATCCAACCAATCAAGTGTACGGTATTTTTCCGATGATTGTTGGTTCTGTGTTGGCGACGGTTTTAGCCATTTCCATTGGAGCGCCCATCGGAATTGCTGTAGCGGTGTTCTTAGTAGAAATCGCACCTCCTCGAGTGGCGAAAGTCATTCGGCCGGCAGTGCAACTCATGGAAGGTATCCCCTCGGTTGTGATTGGGCTATTTGGTATGGTGATTATTTTAGACCTCATCCGTCGTCTTTCGCGTGGACCTTTAAGTGAATTTTTACCGTCCACCTATCAAACCGGGTATTCGGTGTTAGCGGGAGCCATCATTTTAGTCATTATGATTTTGCCGACGATTATATCGATCTCAGCGGATGCATTCGAGCTGTGCCGAAGGAATATAAACAAGCAGCTTTAGCTTTAGGATCATCGAAGTGGCAAACGATTTACCGAGTCGTTGTGCCTGCAGCCAAATCGGGTCTAATTGCGGCGGTTGTTCTTGGGGTTGGCCGAGCTATAGGCGAGACAATGGCCATCATTATGGTCATCGGGAATACCGTTCTTATCCCTGAACTCGGTTGGGAAAGTATTTTTGCACCTGTTCGAACACTAACGGGGAACATTGCATTGGAGATGGGGTATGCCGGACCTGAGCACCGTCAAGCGTTGTTTGCGACAGGCATCATTCTATTTATGTTCATCATAATCATTAATTCAATCACGATTGTTCTTAGAAAAAAGGAGTATTGACCCGATGTTCAATGTGAAACCAAACCATATGATCAAAGTGAAACGAAGTCAAAGGTTAGCATTTACAATGTTGAGTCTTGCCGCTCTACTCACCGTTATCATTCTATTCGGCATCCTCTTTTATATTATGAGTCAAGGATTTTCGGTCATTAGTATGGAGTTTCTCTTCACTGAACCTCGGAGCATGGGGACCGAAGGTGGTGTATTTTCTGCGATACTTGGAACGATCTATCTTGTTGCACTCGTTCTCCTTATTGCAACGCCTGTTGGTGTAGGAACAGCCGTTTATTTGAACGAATATATGCCTGCGGGTCGATTTAAAAATATCATACGGTTCTCTACAGAACTTCTTGCCGGGATTCCATCGATTGTATTCGGGATGTTTGGGTTTATTTTCTTTGTTCTTATGCTAGGTGATTACACTGGTGGGTTTTCAATTCTTTCTGGGGCATTAACAGGTGTGATGATGATCTTACCAGTCATTATTCGTGCATCGGAAGAGTCACTTCGGAGTGTGCCAAACACGTTAAAAGAAGCAAGCTTAGCGTTAGGGACGACGCGTTGGTATACGATTAAAAAGATTGTTTTACCATTTGCATTACCAGGCATTACGACGAGCATCATCTTATCAATCGGGCGCGTTATCGGTGAAACTGCAGCATTTTTGTTAACGCTCGGGGGCAGTCTTTTAGTCGCTACTTCGATATTTGATGGGAGCAGAACACTTGCTTTGCATCTCTACCTCGTTGCGATGGAAACAGGGGATTTACAAATGGCGCTCGGTTCTGGAGCAGTGCTCATCATTCTGATCATCATCATTAATTTTACTGCTGCCGGATTGTTCAAATTGCTCGTACGCCGCTTTTCAACATAAACGCCGAGAGAGGGGTCAAGACCAGTGATTGATCATAAAGAAAAAGAAGTGAAGATTACAGCCCAAAACGTAGACTTCTTTTATGGCCAAAAAAAAGCGCTAAAAGATATCTCATTGGATATAAACAAAAATGAAGTATTCGCTCTCATCGGCCCGTCTGGTTGTGGGAAGACGACATTCTTACGAATATTAAATCGAATGAATGATTTGATCCCGAAAACGAAAGTCAGTGGGACCGTACGAATTGAAGGTCAAGATATTTATGATCCGCAAGTCGATGAGGTGCAGTTACGAAAATCAGTCGGCACCGTCTTTCAAAAGCCAAACCCATTTCCAATCAGTATATTCGAAAACGTTGCCTACGGGCCAAAAAGCAAATGGAATTAAAAACAAGAAAAAACTGATGGAAATCGTTGAAAGAAGTTTGCGTCAAGCAGCGCTATGGGATGAAGTGGAGAATCGGTTGAATGACAGTGCGATGAGCCTTTCTGGTGGACAACAACAAAGGCTCTGTATTGCACGGGTCGTCGCCATTGAGCCTGATATTATTTTAATGGATGAACCGACATCCGCTCTAGACCCGATTGCCACGTCCAAAGTAGAAGAATTAATTCATGAATTAAAGAGCAATTATACGGTCGTTATCGTCACCCATAATATGCAACAAGCGGCACGAGTATCAGATCGCACTGCTTTTTTTCTTAACGGCAATGTCGTTGAAGCAGGTGACACGCATCAATTATTTACAAACCCGAAGGAACAAGAAACCGAAGATTATATTACAGGTAAATTTGGTTAATGTACGTGTGAGATAAAACGAAACAGATGGAGGGTGCGGTATGGTAAAACTTGCAACACGACCTGAACTAGAAATGCATGAAGCTAGGGTAAACAGCGCAACACCTCAAGCTGAAACAGTCTATCAGATAGAAGATTTGCGAGTAGCCTACGGGGACAATGAAGTCTTACACGGCGTCAGTCTACCAATTAGAAAAAATCAAGTGACGGCGTTAATTGGTCCTTCTGGATGTGGAAAGTCAACGTTGTTAAAGACACTAAACCTTATGATTTACGCTGATGAACACGTTCATATGAGCGGAACGATTTCGTTTGAGGGTGAGAATATCTTACGTGAAAAACAAGACCCGTTGATTTACGCAAACGTGTAGGCATGGTTTTTCAAAAGCCAAGCCCGTTCCGCAAATCCATTTTTGACAATGTTTCATACGGGCCGAAAGTTCACGGTGTAAAAAAGAAAGATCTTGCCGAGATTGTTGAGCGTTCACTCAAAGATGCCTATCTTTTCGATGAAGTGAAAGATCGATTACATGATTCAGCGTTCAGTCTGTCTGGTGGTCAGCAACAAAGACTTTGTATTGCTCGTGCACTTGCAACATCCCCTGAAGTGATATTAATGGATGAACCGACATCCGCCTTAGATCCAAAAGCAACTCTTGCTGTCGAAGATTTGATTAGTAAATTAAAAGAGAAATATACCGTGGTGTTAGTGACGCATCAAATGGAGCAGGCAGCGAGAGTTTCGAATTCTACCGCGTTTTTATATATGGGAAATGTCGTTGAGCATGGTGAAACGCATCGATTATTTTCGAATCCGTTAAGGAAACAGACGGAAGATTATATTACAGGACGTTTCGGTTAGGAGAGCTGGCATGCAAGGAAGAACAGTTTTACAAACGGAAATTCAATCCTTACATGAACAATTATATGAGATGGGAACGTTGGCGTATCATTCGCTAAAAGCATCTTTAGTTGCTTTAACAGCAGGAGATATTGAGTATTCTAAACAAATCATCGAACAAGATAAAACGATTAACGAAACAGATCTACGAGTAAATGAGCACATCGTGCAATTGCTCGTGACACAACAGCCAGTCGCGACCGACTTGAGAACGTTAACAGCGATGATGAAAGTGTCTACTGATCTCGAACGTCTTGGTGATTTGGCAGTAGAGATTGCTAAAGCAAATTTGCACCGTATACCGCAAGCATTTTCTCTTGAAGAAACAGAAATTATAACCGAGATGGGCGAATACAGTGTGCGTATGTTGAAGGGAGCCATTGAAGCTTTTTATCATTTGCAAGTAAACGAAGTCAAGCAAATCGAGGAACAAGATCGAACTCTTGACGATCTTTACGGTCGAGCCATTCAACAATTTATATTGAATACACATGATGAACGGACCATCGTCCAGCTCGCCTACACCGCACGTTCTTTGGAACGGGTTGGAGATCACTGTACGAACTTAGCAGAACAAGTTCTATACGTTGTAGAAGGTGTACATCGTGATTTGAATCGGCATTAATTGTGTGAAAATGTGGTGACAAGAAAAAAAGCTTTACAGAGAGATGAATACCCGCTATACTAAGTTATAAAATTCAGAAAGGGTGATCACACATGACAACACGTAAACGAGGACACTTCGTCACAACTTCATACTGGACACATGTGGGGATTATCCCATTCGTCGATGCTAACTGTCGACGAGCTGGATCGTTGTAGCCGTTTTACAATGTGCGATGTTTTTTACAATACGAAATGACCATCCTCCGCCTGTGTGAAACGTCGGGGGATTTTTGTGTGTAAAAAGATTCATAATTGCTGCACATTTGCGTAGAAATAGCGGAGTGTGGAACGTTCAAACGAACGTTTTCATATATTTACATTGGACCTGAAAGGAGGAAGAGCCTAATGAGAACGCTCATTAGTGGAACACAGATCAATACTTGGAATGAGGATACCTCTCCCTAAAACGGATACAGAAAGGAGGCGGGAAGTATGCGAATTCATTTAATGTTAATCACAGTAATCATTAAACCTCGCTTCTTTTCAAAAGATGAAATTGAAAAAGCGTATGAATACCAACAACGGGAACGATCTTATAATCGGATGAAAGATCAAGCGTTGCGAAATTTCTATATGTAAACACGTTCAACGTGGTGAAGCCTAGATTTTGCTTCACCACGTTTTAATATAGGCCAATTCGTATGTGCGTCAACGATTGAAGTGTGAAACAGTAAGAGAGATACGAAGAAACAATGAACCTTGAAAATTCGCCATTCCACAGCATAGTGTTTGATCGCTAGTTATTTTGTGAAGAAAGCTCAAACTACCCGCTCCATATACCGATATGAGAAGTAGACGTGTGAATATGAAGAGGTGAAAGCATGGCTCATGCAGAATATCGGCAATTGTTCATTGATGAGAGTGTTGAGCATTTGCAAAATATACAAGACTGTTTGTTTGAGTTAGAGAAAGACACAGCGAATCGAAGTGTCGTTGAGGAGATCTTTCGATCGGCCCACACATTAAAGGGCATGGCTGCGACGATGGAGTTTACAGACGTCGCCAACTTAACACACACGATGGAAAATGTGTTGGACCTCATTCGCAGTGATGAGCTTACATTAACGGTAGATACGATTGATGTAATGTTTCAGTCAGCGGATGCATTGGAAGAGATGGTCCAAGGAATCGCTTCTGGTGGAGACGGAACTAAAGATGTAACAGCGCTCGTCGAGCGGTTAGAGAAAGTTACAAACGGTGAACAACTCGAGGAAGAAAAGCCCGGATTGGCAGTGAAAACGGCGTATAATGAGTTTGAATGGACGGTTATTGAACAATCTCTTGAAGATGGTTTTCGTGCATATGAAATTGAGGTTTATATAGATGAACAAGCGATGCTCAAATCGGTGAGGGCGTTCATGGTGCTTCAAAGTCTAGAGTCTTTTGGTGACGTCATCAAATCAGTACCCACTACCGAGGAATTGGAAGCTGAAGCATTTGAGAATCGTTTCGTACTCACATTTATTTCCCGGGAAAAGAAGGATGTATTAGAGCAAACGGTCGGACAAGTGTCAGAAATTCAAGAGGTGAATATTTCAGACGTTCAAACAAACGTGAGCAAAGAAAAAGAACACGGAACGACGCAAGAAGAAGTACCCCGTCCAGCAGATGCGCTTCCATCGAAAACTGTAACGAGTAAAACGGTACGAATTAATGTACAACGATTGGATACGTTGATGAACTTGTTTGAAGAGCTCATCATTAATCGGAGCAGAATGGAAGGCATTGCCGCACGCATTGATGATTCAGAACTCACTTCTTCAATTGAACGGTTAACGAGAAACGCACAGCAACTGCAAGATGTGATCTTGAGCATGAGGATGATGAGTGTTGAACATGTATTTAACCGTTTTCCGAGCATGGTAAGAAAATTGTCTAAAGAGCTCGGAAAATCAGTTGATTTGCAGATGAGTGGAACGAGTACAGAATTGGACCGGTCCATTATCGATGAGATTGGCGATCCGCTCGTGCATCTTTTACGTAATTCGATTGACCACGGGATTGAACATCCTGAAACGAGACGTGAGCAAGGAAAACGTGAGCAAGGGACGATACAACTGCGAGCATTTCATCGAGGAAACAGTGTCTATATTGAAGTTTCAGACGATGGTGCGGGCATTAACCGAGAAAAAGTTAAAGCTAGTGCGTTAGGAAAAGGGGTCATTACACATGCTGAGGCAGAGCGAATGGATGACCATCAAATTTATCAATTGTTATTTTCATCGGGGTTTAGCACAGCAACAGAGATTACGAATGTTTCAGGTAGGGGTGTCGGTTTAGATGTTGTAAAACAAACATTTGAATCGTTAGGCGGAAAGATCTCGGTAAGTAGTACGCATGGGAGTGGATCGGTGTTTTCCATTCAGCTTCCGTTAACGTTATCCATTATGGATGTGATGCTCGTACAGACTGAGGATGAATGGTATGGCATTCCGATTTCTTCCATCGTTGAAACCGCCATCGTAAAAAGAGCGGAAATTTATAAAGCGCAAGGAAAGATGGTGACAAATTATCGGAATCACGTCATCCCTGTCGTCCACTTGTCTGAGGCATTTGAAATTCCGCCGAGTACCAAAGCGAGGCACTCGACGTTTGAAGATGATTTTCAATCTCTCATTATTGTGAAGCATCGTGACTACGCCGTTGCCATTGCCGTAGAATCTCTCGTTGGTCAGCAAGATGTCGTCTTAAAGTCACTTGGCAATTATTTAGGGAATGTGAAAGGAATCTCTGGTGCTGCGATTCTAGGTAATGGAGATGTGATCCTGATTATTGATACGAATAGTTTATTGAATGAATAGGATGTGACTTATGACACAGGTTATCGTATTTACCATAGACGGTGAAAAATATGGCATTGATGTAGATCATGTTCAATCCGTTGAACGCGTTGAGCAGATGACACGCGTGCCAGGAACTGCTCAAGAAGTGCTCGGTGTAATGAACATGCGAGGAGCGATTACGACGCTAATAGATTTGCGTATTGTCATGGGAAAACCAGCCGCAAAACTAACGAAGAACACACGATTATGCTACTTGCAACTGAAGACGACCCTCTTGGCGTGATGGTGGATGAAGCGAGAGAAGTGATCCAGATTGAAGAGGATGAAGTCTCTGACAGTTTGAGCTCAAGCTCAAATTCTGCCATTAGTCAAGGTGTTGTGAAACGCGGGATGAATTAATCTTTATGATTGATGCGACTATGATTTACAACTAGTCACCCTTTTGTCTTGATTGTTTAAACAAGAAATCAATGGCCAGAATAAACAGCCATAACAGAATCATTATAACCATGACGGTATGGGCGCGCCGTCCTCAAGCACAATTACAGCAATATAGAAAAGACCGTTAGCGCCCCAAATGTTATAAAACCAAGCATTTGTCACTGTAGAGTAGAACAACAAATAAGCAGAAACTGACCAACAAGAAAAAACAATGCTGACCGTCATAAGTGCCATCTGTTCGGTTCCTGGGTTAAAAAGACAATTAACCCCGTGGCGATAACGACGATGAGTGAAAATACAAAGCGATCACGGGTTTCCATACAAACACCTTCTTTAATAAGTCGTGCCTTTCATACATACATTGTTAATTTTTGTATATGTTAACAGGTAGGTCATGTTGAAAGGAAGAGATGAATTGAAAGCTCTATACGTCAAAATAGCAGTAGCAGTCGCTTTGTTCGTGTCATTTGTCGTTCCGATGAACGTTTTTGCAGCGCAAGATGAACTTCCTCCCTTACGTGGTGGGAGTGAAGAGGATGTGAGAGATCCTGACCCTGTGACGTTTACCCAGTTAAAACAATCCTTCCCTGATTCATTTTACTATATGGGAGACCCAAACGAGAAACAGGTTGCCCTCACGTTTGATGATGGGCCAGATCCAAGACACACCTCACAGATTTTAGAAGTGTTGGACAAATATGATGTTCTCGGTACGTTCTTTGTGCTCGGAGCAAGAGCCGAAGCATATCCAGAGTTACTACAAGAGATCGATGAAGCCGGTCATGATATCGGTTCCCACACGTTTTGGCATCCAAACTTAACAGATGACGACGAAGAGGATCTCGTCGCGAGGTTGGATTGGGAGTTGACACAAACTGAGCGTGTCGTTGAAGAGAGTGTTGGGTATAAGCCGAGGCTTTTCCGTGCTCCATATGGCAGCTTAAATATCGAATTAATGGAGCACTTAACCGAACGGGGCAATATTGCGGTTGGATGGAATGCGGACTCACAAGACTGGCAGCAAATCCCTTCAGAAGAGATTGTCGACATTCTACGTAGTGAAATTAGTCCAGGAAGCATCGTTTTGATGCATGATGGTGGGAATTGGGATCAGACTATCACGTCAGCGGATGCTCTAGATACACTCATTCCAGAATTGCTAGCAGATGGGTATGAGTTCGTGACCGTGTCGGACATGCTTGACGTTGATCGAGCACTCTAATAACAGCGCCGAATGCAAATGCATTTGGCGCTTTATTTCGGTTGTTTGCAAAGACGTCGATAATTGCAATGTTTTACTCATATACGTGTCACAATAAATCGTGTATCATAAATGCAGAATGATGTGTTCAGGGGATGAAAGCATGAAACCTTACCAAAGCTATGAAAAACAATACGACATTAATATGATGTTTGTATTATTTATTTTTGCTGTTTTGAGCTGTTTATACATTTATTTTGCTGTAGGAAATACAACGATCGTTATTATGCAAGCTGCTTTTTTTGTGGCCGGATTTATTATCGCGATTGTCGTCATGCACTTTGACTTTGAATATTATTTAAATTTGCATTGGATTAGTTATGCGTTCGGATTGTTCATGCTCATTGTGCTAGAGATTGTTTCTCCAAGTAGTCTAGCTCCTGAGCGGTTAGGGGCGACCCGTTGGTTTGATCTCGGTTTCGTGAATTTACAGCCTTCAGAGTTTATGAAGGTATTTATTATCGTCACACTTAGTGCCATTATTTATAAACATAACAATAGCTGGACGCCAAAAGAACTTAAATCCGATTTATGGCTATTAACGAAAATGGCTCTCGTCATTATTCCACCAATTCTGTTGCTTCGTTCTCAACCGGATATGGGGATGGTCATGATGATGCTTGCCATAACCGTCGGGCTAACACTCGTCTCAGGAATGTCTTATAAGCTGCTTAGTCTTTTATATGGAATTCCATCCGTCATTGTTGGCGCATTTATTGTTGCGTATTTTCGTTTTCCAGACTTCGTGCAGAATGCGTTCTTTAGACATATCGAAGACTATCAGGTGAACCGTTTTCATGGGTGGTTGCGACCGCTGGAGAACCCAGATCAAGGTTATCAAGTGGCGCAAGCAATGACCGCAATTGGTTCTGGTGGATTGACAGGAAACACAGAGCATGACGTATACGTTCCCGAAGCGCATACCGACTTTATTTTTTCAATCGTTGGAAGAGAAACAGGGTTTCTCGGAACGGCTCTCGTCATTACATTGTTCTTTATTCTGTTCTATCAAATTATGATGACCGCCATTCGTTCTCACCATAGCTTTGGCACGTATTTATGCTCCGGTGTCATTGCACTGTTTACATTCCAAGTGTTTCAAAACGTCGGCATGAACGTTGGCTTACTTCCTGTTACCGGCTTTACGCTTCCGTTTATGAGCTATGGAGGTAGTTCTCTCTTCAGTTCGATGCTCGCGATTGGCATTGTGCTCGGAGTCCGGTATCATGCGAAGAGTTATGTGTTTGAAGAGAAATAGCGACGAGCGGTTGATCCATAAAAGCCTTAGGATAAAAGTTATCCTAAGCTTTTTTATAAAGTCCAAATGTGGCCTTCAATAGAGGAATTAAAGGCGGATTTGTTTGGAACAAAAGGCAGTGGATCCTAAGGAGGAGTGGCGCTGCGATTTCCCGAAGGTCAATGAATCTAGATCATTTGGGTGAGTGATCTACACCGCTAACCTCCGAGAAAATTCCCCACGCATCTTCAATGCCGAAAGTAGTGAAAAACTCTCTATATAGGATGAACAAAAGCAATGCATTGGATGCCAGAATGTAGAGATTATCTCGTGATTTCATGCGATTGATTGTTATGACAAAAATGTATTCATATCTCTTTCACATAGCGAAATTACTTCAATGGTATTTGTATCGAGCGGGGCAGGGCATGGTTCGCATTGTGCGCGCTAGTTTTCAATTTCTGCGATCAAGTTAGCTCTTTTTAGCGATTTTAGCGCTCATTTCGTAAAACTTGCGCGCAGTTTGTTCCAACTGGAGCGCAGATTGGACGAAACCTAACTCCTTACGACCTGTCGGTCCCAGCGGGACCGAACCAAAATTGGTCTCGATTCGGCGCGACTCGCGCCGACAGAAGTTTGGGGTTTCAACTCGGTGTTCGGGGCAGGGCGTGCGACTCAATAAACATCGCTTTGGAACTAGATTGTTGTTCAATTTCTTTAAAGTGCTGAATATGATCCCATAAACGGACGTTTGGAACTAGATGTCTATCGATTGGAATCAGAAAGAGTCAAAATGGTCACTTATGAGTGAATCTGATTCAATCGATGATCTTTGGAACCCGTTCTTCCGTTCCAAGATCAAAACTTTGCAACTTAAAAAACACGTTGGGCGTCTTTTGGCCACCGATGTCGCCCTTGTACTCTGGAGTGCATCCGCCTGCAGTGAAAATCAATAAACGATACTGATGTTAATGTCCCGAAAACTTGCAACCCATCGAAGATATGAAACTCATTCATAGAAAAAAGGGCTGTGCCAAGGTCTATTTTAAAACCTTTTGGGACAGCCCCTTTCCTTACTCATGCTCTTTTAATAATCTGTTGATGTTTCTTCTTCGGCAGGTTCGACTTGTGGCTTACGAGCCAAGCACATAATACCTGCAATGATGAAGAGTACAGATTGAATGATGGAGCCGCCTAGCGTGAGAATGACCATAAGCGCACCGGATACAATAAGAAGAATACCTGCGGTTTTGGCATTTCCATTAATTTTAATAAGACCGATAATGGCAAGAATCATACCAATAACCATAACGACAACCGCAAACCAGCC
The DNA here is from genome assembly GCF_000698105.1 of Geomicrobium sp. JCM 19037. NCBI lineage: Bacteria > Bacillati > Bacillota > Bacilli > Caryophanales > Geomicrobium > Geomicrobium sp. JCM 19037. The sequence continues at coordinate 99,406 of NZ_BAWZ01000008.1, forward strand.
AATCGCAGAAAACATAGAGAATACGCTTAGCATCATATCAATGTCCTCGCTGTTTAATGCCGGATCGTTCGCAAGATCAGCTTCGAGTTCTGCTTGCAACTGGTCAGAGCCAAAAGCTGCGCTCATAACAACAGTTCCCATTGCGGTAAGAACAATAACTAAAAAGTTCACTGCAACCCCAATCCAACCTAGTACCTTTTCTCCTGTTCTTTTCATCTTTAATCACCTTTCCCTCATTGAGCATGGTACAATCTTCATACCCGAATTAGCAGTAATGCAATCCTTTACGGTTACATTCCTTTTATTATACTACTATATGAGTCTATTCATGAACAACTCAATGAATTTGTAATATGAGGTTTAAAAATAAGCGAAAACGTAAACATAATAGATAGAACTGATTGGAGGAGATGAACATGGCAGATAAAGTATTTACAACGAGTGCGACTGCTTCAGGTGGTCGCGAAGGACAAGTTAAATCTGACAATGGTGTCATTAATGTAGGACTCACGATGCCTAGCGGAGATGATATACCGAGTGATGCGTCAAATCCTGAGCAGTTATTTGCGTCCGGTTATGCAGCGTGCTTCGACGGTGCGCTAAACTTAATGGCAAAGAAAAGCAAAGAAGAAATTGATTCAGAAACAAGAGCAGAAGTCAGCTTGCTAAAAGACCCAAGTGACAATGGCTTTCAACTTGGCGTCAAACTTCATGTGACGGTTAAAGGGGTTGACCAATCAACAGCTGAACAACTGGTAGAAAAAGCGCACGAGTTTTGTCCTTATTCCAAAGCAACTCGTGGAAATGTAGATGTTTCTTTAGAAGTGGCTGCGAAGTAACTCTATCATACGAAAGTGCCTGTCCACTAGTGACAAGGCACTTTTTTTAATGAAAGCAAACGACCTGTCAGATACGCATTGGCAACATTTACTCGTGCAATCCTACTTTAGTGCAGATGACTTGATATTCTCTTTCGGTTATTATAAGTTTAGAAGTAAACAATTCGTCACATACTGAAGAAGTAAAAATCCCAAAGCGTAGTGAATAAGTGTTCAACACTTGAGTGTTCATGAGGCTCTGTGAGGAGGGGTTTTCGATTAGAACTGCTAAAATAGCAAAAGAGTCGGTGTGGTTATTAGAATCGTTACGACTAAACACAGTTCGAAAGCCAAATATCGAATGCAACATTTGTGGGAAGAATATAAAGCATCGTTATCTTAAGTTAGGGACGAGAAGAGGCTGTTATTATTGCCTATTAAAGTTTTTGAACCACACGAAGTTTGATAATTACCGCTTGCGTGTTGTAAACAAGCCTGCAGACCCTGGAGTGGATACTGTGCAGCTCATGGCAGACTTGCGCTTCATTATCCAAAAACGATCGATTGCAGGGCTTGTTAGAGACGAAAGAAATAAAGAAAATGACGATGATTTATATGAAATTGTCGAATCATTTAAATCAGAGTAAACATCGTTGAGTACACAGGCTTGGGTTTCTTACCTAAGCGTGTGTTTTTTCTTCGTGTTTTTGGATAGGAAGCGAGGTAACTCATGGCTCACTCAGCAATTGAAGAGTTTATTCGTACGCATGCATTGCCTGCGACGATTAAACGAGGGAAGAAGTATGTGGCAGAAGGCAGAGTAAGAAAGATTCAAGAAGGAAAAGACGAGCGCTATACAGCGGTCGTTCTAGGTCAAGATATTTATGACGTGTCATTTACTGTTGGAGACGAGAGTATATTAGCGGACTACGACTGTACATGTCCAGCATTTAATAGTTACGGGGGCGTCTGTAAACATATTGTAGCTGTGCTTTATCAATGGGGGAATCAGACCAGTTCTACACCTGCTGCAAGAAAAAAGACAAATGCAGATCCTTTGAAAGTTGAGCGTTTCATTGATAGCTTTGCTGATTTGTACGATATGCAGCGTGACATTCATTCAGAGCGGGAACCGTTGCGCGTCGAATACCACATCCACTTTCACCCAGTAAATTTATTTACGAGTGGTGGGTATGCTGAGCTAGAGCTTAAAGCAGGGATAGATCGTGCGTACGTCGTCAAACACATTTTCAGCTGGTTGCAAGCGGTTCACCGTCGAGACAGTTATCCTTTTACAAAGTCATTCACTTACCGACCGATGGAGCACACATTTACGGAAACTGATAAGTGGATCATGGAGCAGTTAATCCAGTTAATGCAGTACAAAGAAGAGTCATTCATCTACGCTCAAAAGGCGGTTCGGAGGATCCATCTACCTGGATCTGTTCTGATTAAGCTATTGGAAGAGCTCGACCAGAACGACATTTTTATATACATCGATGAAAAACTTGTTTCATTTCAGGGAATAGAAAACGAACGTGCATCACTGCCGTTACAGTTTCATTTGGACGCCTCCGAGGACGGGGCGGAGTTTGAGTTAGAGTGGAAAAATCTCGAGAACATTCACTATTTAGGATCTGAATATGAGGCATTTATGGAAGAAGGGGTCGTTTATTTCTTAGACGAAACTGAGCGACACATCTTCGAGAGAATGTATAAACGGATGAAACGCGAACAAGGCAGATTGGTCGTGCCTATAGCGATGCTTGAACGTTTCCTATCATATATTCTTCCACAGCTAGAAAAGATCGCCAATGTTGACGTAACGAACATCGCTGATCGTTTGGTTCAAGTGGCGCTTACGCCGACATTGTTTGTCGAAGGGGACGGTGAACAATTGCAAGCTCGTTTACAGTTCCGGTATGGAGATCGTGAGATCGATCCGTATCAGCGTGAAGAAGATACGAAAGAAGGAGACATTGTTCTAAGAGATATCCAGAAAGAACAAGAAATTATGAGCGTCATTGAGAACATCCCATTCACATATAATGAAAACGGACTCACGCTATCAGGAGAAGAGTCCATCGCCCATTTCTTATTAAATGATGTCCAGCAGCTTCAAAAAGATACAGAGATGCAATTTACCGAAAGTGTCAAAGATCTTGTGTATGATCCAAATGATGATCCGACCATCTCAATTGAATTCAATAGTCGCATGAAATGGCTAGATATTGATTTCCAATTCGCCGATGTTTCCTCATCAGAAGCAGAAGAATTATTACAGGCAATGAGGTTAAATCGGTCGTATACAAAGCTGTCTAGTGGAAAATATGTTGACTTATCTTCTGAGCAAATGGATGATGTTCGCCATGCGATTGGAATCGTAGGGGAAAATGGTCCAATACAAACAAATATGAATGTTCCTTTGTATAAAGCGTTTCAGCTTAACAATCAACCACATACACGGTTTGATGAGCGAGTGAAACGTCTCATTGATGATGTATCAGAGCCAGGGCACCATCAAATAACACCGCCTGAGCCTGTCAATCAAATGATGAGAGACTATCAGCGTACAGGTTTTCAATGGTTGTCATCACTTTCTGTCTATGGATTCGGAGGCATACTTGCGACGATATGGGGCTCGGGAAAACGATTCAAGCGATTGCTTACTTGTCCGATTACACTCGAAAGAATGAAGGGGCACGGTCGTTAGTTATTGCACCAGCATCATTGCTTTACAATTGGAAAAAGGAAATTGAACGGTTTGCGCCGAATTTACATGTAGAGATTGTTCATGGCAAAAGAGATGACCGCGAAAACATCCTCAGAGAACATGCAGATGTGTATATAACATCTTATCCATCCGTTCAACGTGATGAGTCACTTTATCAGCACGCCGTTTACGATAACCTCATCCTTGATGAAGCGCAGTTTCTAAAGAATGAACAAGCGAAAACAACGAAAGTCGTGCGTTCCCTCCGCAAGAAGCATGCATTTGCGTTGAGTGGTACACCGATTGAAAACCGTAAAGAAGAGCTCTTTTCGATTTTCTCGATTGTGATGCCTGACCTCTTTCCTTCAAAAAAAGGATTTATGGAATTGTCCAACACTCGCATTGCTCATCGGATCCGACCGTTTATTTTGCGAAGGTTAAAGACGCAAGTGTTAAAAGAACTGCCTGAGAAACAAGAGTCTGTTCAGTACACGGAATTAAACGATATTCAAAAGCAGCTTTATGTTGCTCAAGTCGAGCAAATTCGTGCAAAGCTACAATCGGCTGTTCAGCGTGACGCCTTTACTCAAGAGCGGTTTGAAATTCTAGCAGGGCTAACGAGGTTACGACAAATCTGTTGTCATCCAGACTTAGTGATGAATGAATCTGGGCATACATCGAATAAAATGGAATTTCTCATGTCTTACATTGAAAATGGCCTGTCGTCGGGGAAGAAAATGGTGATCTTCTCTCAATTCACGTCAATGCTCGCCATTATTGCTTCTCGATTGCAACAGAATGAATGGGGATACCATTATTTAGATGGAAAGACGCCAGTAAAGGATCGACTTGCGATTGCAGACGCATTTAATGAAGGTGACAAATCCATCTTTCTCATTTCTCTCAAGGCCGGTGGCACAGGGTTAAACTTGACTGGCGGGGATACGGTCATTTTGTATGACTTGTGGTGGAATCCAGCTGTTGAACAACAGGCAGCAGACCGAGTCCATCGATTCGGACAAGAAAAGAATGTTGATGTCGTTCGTATTGTGACGACAGGAACGATCGAGGAGAAAATTGCAGCACTTCAAGACCAGAAAAAACACTTGTGAATGACATTATCCAACCCGGTGAGACGATGTTGCATTCACTGACCGTAAAAGATCTGGACGAATTGTTAGATACGAATGATCTGAAGGCTTAATATTCGTATCTGTGGGGGGAGTGGGATGCAGAGTAAAGGTTCAAGTGGCACGTTTATATTACTACTCATTCTCGGTACAACACTTATTTCTGGATGTCTTGACGCTGAAGAAGTTGATGTCGACGTCTTCCCTGAAGAAGGAGAAGACGATATCGAGCAAACAAATGAGAATGAGCCAGACCTTAATGAGTTAGATGAAGAAAGTTTCATACAACGAGTGGTGGAAGCGTTAGCTGATGCAGATGAGGATTACCTTAATATGAACATCCAATCATCGATGATCGAGATGAACGAAGAGATGATGGACCGTTATATGCAGTATTTGCAAATGCGGATGTGTCTAGCATAAATGTGTATGAACAACAAGATGAGCTGGAAGATAACGAAGTGGAATATGAAGTGGTAGTTCGAGCTGGCTTCACCGACCCTGCATATGAAGAATTGTATGGGGAGGACGTGCAATTGACGTTGGACCTTCAATTGTACCGTGAACAAAATGACTGGCAAGTATCACACTTGTTTATGCATACCCCCATACCGACAGATCATTCAACTGACGATGAGGTAAAGTTCATCACTCCTGAACAATTTGCTCAGGAATACTATAGTGAAGTCACCAACGAGAACTGGGAAGTGATTCCTTCATATATTGCGGATGAGTGGCAGCAACAAGAAGCGCTGACCGACCAAGAGCTAGCAGAACGATATGCGATGCGTGTTCCTCGGGTAGAGGATGCACAAGTCCTAATGGGGGACGTTTTTCATGAACAGATCCAACAAGCGATCCCGGATTTGCCTGCCATGAAAGCAGATGAAACCTCGTATATCGTTCGAGCCGAGTATAAATTAGAAGGCGAAGAACGGTTTCTCGCTGAAGATCTATTGCTTGTCCAACAGGATGAACGCTTTCGTATTGTTGAGTTTCATCAATATGATGCTTTTGAATCAATCAATTAAGGTGGTTTACCAACAAGGTGAACCACTTTTTCGTGCGTAAATGAATATTTTTCTCAATTAGGCATTGAAACATTCGGCTGAGATGATATAATCAGAAGTGTCCTCGTTGATAATGAATCTCATTTGCATTATTACTTGGACTTTGAAAGAGGAGGGTTGACCAAAGTGCTATAGTCATTTGGATAGAATATTATGATGCAACTTAAATACTTAATACCTACACTTATATTACTGTCAATTATATCCCTCTTCGTTGGGGTTCAAGATTTATCAATTTGGAATATCCACCGTTTTACTGAAGAACAGTGGGAAACTCTTTTTATTAGTCGCTTTCCTCGACTGCTCGCCATTATTGTTGTTGGTGTCAGTTTGAGTGTATGTGGACTCATTATGCAACAGCTGACACAAAACAAGTTTGTGTCACCAACGACAGCAGGGACGCTTGACTGGGCAAGGCTTGGGATTCTTGTTGCCATCATCATGTTTGCCGGTGCAAGTACGATGGAGAGCTTCTCGTCGCCTTTTTGTTTGCGCTAGGTGGAACGTTCTTGTTTATGAAGATCCTGGAGAGAATTCGCTACAAGAATGTCATTTTCGTACCTCTCGTTGGTTTGATGCTTGGAAGTGTTGTTAGTGCAGTTACAACATTTTTTGCGTATCAATATGACCTCATTCAAAGTTTAAATGCGTGGATGCAAGGAAGCTTTTCCCTCGTATTAAGAGGAAACTATGAGATTCTGTACATTGGGATTCCGCTCGTTATCATTGCATTTATCTTTGCAAATCGATTTACGGTAGCGGGTATGGGAAGAGATTTTTCATCGAATTTAGGATTGAATTACAAACAAATTATGAACATCGGTTTGTTAATCGTTGCCATAATTACAGCTGCTGTTGTTGTCACGATCGGTTCCATACCGTTTTTAGGTTTAATCATACCGAACATTGTAAGCATTATGCGCGGGGATAATTTACGGAACAGCTTGCCACATACGGCACTGTTCGGGGCGATCTTTTTACTTGTATGTGACATTCTTGGCCGTGTGCTCATCTATCCATATGAGATTCCTATTGGCCTTATGGTAGGTGTGATTGGAAGCGCACTCTTCCTATTTTTACTGCTAAGGAGAAAGTCGTATGCAACGTAGAACAAAGTGGATCTTTATTATACTCAGCGTCCTGTCACTCGTGCTTACGGTTACATTCTTATTTATTGGACTCACTCCGGAAGGGTGGGACTATGCACTGCCGAGGCGAGGTAGAAGTGTCGCAGCCATTATTATTGTAGGTGCGGCGATTGCATTCTCTACACTCATCTTCCAAACAATCACGAACAATCGAATTCTTACACCGAGTATTATCGGTCTGGATTCTTTATATATGCTCGTTCAAACATCGCTCGTATTTTTCTTTGGAACGTTAGGCCTTGTATCAATGTCTCAAGGGACCAACTTCATGATTTCGATTGCTCTGATGGTTGGTTTTGCGTTGCTTCTCTATACGATGCTCTTTAAAGGTGAACAGCAAAATATATACTTTCTATTGCTCGTCGGCATTATATTTGGAACGCTCTTTTCAAGCTTGTCAACGTTCATGCAAGTGTTGATTGATCCAAATGAGTTCCAGTCGATACAAAACCGAATGTTTGCCAGCTTTAGTAACATTAACGTAGATTTATTATGGCTCGCTTGTATCATTCTTTTACTCACAATGATCTATGCGTTTCCATATTTGAAATACTTGGATACACTGTCTCTTGGACGTGATCACGCTGTGAACCTCGGCATTCCTTATGATAAGGTTGTACGAAGATACTTGATCATTATTGCGATTATGGTGAGTGTGTCCACAGCGCTCGTCGGACCCATTCTGTTTCTAGGATTGCTCGTTGTAAACGTGGCAAGAGAGATGCTTTCAACATTTCGACACTCACAACTGGCCATTGCCTCCGTTCTTGTTAGTATTGTGGCACTCGTTGGAGGAACATTAGTTGTAGAAAGAGTGTTTGCTTTTTCTGCCCCGCTTAGTGTAATCATCAATTTCGTAGGCGGCGCATACTTTATTTATCTTTTATTGAGGGGGACGAAAAACTAATGGCTATGAAAATGCTAGAAGTTGAGAAACCAACCGTTCATACTGAAGTTGCTGCACTAGAGGTAAAGAATGTCTCAAAGGCTTTCGACGGAAAAAAAGTCGTTGAAGACGTTTCTGTCGCAGTCAATAAAGGAACATTAACCTCGTTTATTGGTCCAAACGGCGCCGGAAAGAGTACGCTCATCTCAATGATGAGTCGCCTTCTAGACCACGATACAGGCGAAGTGTTTGTTGAAGGGAAAGAAATTGGCAAATACAAAAGTGATGAACTAGCGAAAAAGGTTTCCATTCTCAAGCAATCCAACAACATTAATATTCGTCTCACCATCCGTGAATTGGTAAGCTTTGGCCGTTTTCCATATTCTAAAAACCGCTTGACGAAGAATGATTGGGCGTTTGTTGAGAATGCGCTTGACTATATGAACCTTCGCGACATTCAAGACAAATATTTAGATCAATTGAGTGGTGGACAACGCCAGCGTGCGTATATTGCGATGGTTCTCGCTCAAGATACGGACTATATTATTTTGGATGAGCCACTGAATAATCTAGACATGAAACACTCCGTGCAGATTATGAAAACGCTGCGCCAGCTGTGTGATGAGCTTGGAAAAACGATTATTATCGTCGTACACGATATTAACTTCGCCTCGTGCTATTCTGATGATATCGTAGCGATGAAGGACGGGATTGTCGTTGAAAAAGGCCATTGCCACGACATTATTAATCCGACATCCTTAAAAAACATTTATGATATGGACATCAATATTGAAGAAGTGAACTGCAATAAGATTTGTGTGTACTTCACGTAAGCATTCATAAACTTAGGGAGGTGGGGCTTGGGGCTTACGTTATGCACATAGAAAAGAGAGAAACAAAGGTAATCAGCCGTTACCGAAAGTGTGAAATCCATAGCAAGGGTTACGATAAAGGGGAAATATCGTAAAGAATGAAGGAGAATGAATAATGAAGAAGTTTTATGTACCGTTTCTATCTGTATCAATGATGATGGCACTTGCTGCATGTGGAGGTGCTGAGGAGGAAGAAAACGGCGCTGACGCTACAGGCGACGATACAGCAGGCACAGATGAAGTGGAAGACACAGAGGATGACGACGCAGCAGATGGAGATTCTGCAGGTGAAGTCGTTATTGACCATGAGCTCGGAGAGGCTACGGTTCCAGTTGAACCAGAAACAGTTGTTTCTTTTGACAACGGAATTACAGACTCAATTCGTGCAATTGATGGCAACATTTCAGGCATTCCACAAGCAAATAACGTACCAGGATACTTATCAGACCTCGAAGGAACGGCTGAAGATGTAGGTAGTTTATTTGAGCCTAACTTCGAACTGATCAATGAGATGCAACCAGACGTCATTTTCATTTCAGGTCGTGCGTCAGATGCGTATGATGAGCTAAGTGAAATTGCCCCGACGGTATTCTTAGCAGTAGACAACGAGAACTACATGGAGTCATTTGAGTCCAATATGCATGTTCTTGGAGAAATTTTCGCTGCTGAAGATGAAGTAGAATCACAACTTGAAGCGATTAATAACGACATTGCAGACATTCAAGAACGTGCAGAAGCAAGCGATGAAGATGCTTTAATTCTTTCTGCTGATGAAGGTGCTGCAAGTGCGTACGGTGAAGGTTCTCGTTTTGGATTTATCCATGACGTGTTAGGCATTGAAGCGGCTGATCCAAACATTAGCGCTGAAACGCATGGCGATAATGTCTCTTTTGAATATATTGCAGATGTAGACCCAGGTTACATCTTTATTCTTGATCGCGGGGCAACAGTGGGAAGCGACGCAGAAGCAAGTGCAACGGAGGTCATTGATAATGAACTTGTTGCGCGTACTGCAGCTACCAAAATGACAACATCGTGCCACTAGACGGAGATTTCTGGTACTTAAGCGGTGGTGGACTTGAGTCTGTTCAAGGTATGGTTGATAACATTAATGAGCATTTTGAACAATAATAAAAAAGCAGTGTCCCATTCGGCACTGCTTTTTTTCTGGTTTATGAAGACATGTAATCACCACCATTAATATGAATGGTTTGGCCGGTCATGTAGGAGGCACCGTCTGAGGCTAAAAATACATATGCGGATGAAAGTTCACTCGGTTGTCCAGCTCGTCCCATCGGTGTGTTTGCGCCAAACTGTGCGACTTTATCCTGGTCAAATGAAGAAGGAATTAGAGGTGTCCAAATCGGTCCAGGAGCAACGATATTCACTCGAATCTCTTGGGAAACAAGAGATTTTGCCATGCTTCGAGCAAACGCTGTAATCGCCCCTTTCGTACTCGTATAATCGATTAATGTCTCGTTGCCGATATGAGCGTTAATTGATGATGTAAAAAGAATCGTGTCCCCTGGCTTTAGATGTGGCAATGATGCTCGCGTCATATAAACGTGAGAATAGAAATTCGTGCGAAACGTGAGTTCTAGTTGTTCGTCGCTAATATCTAAGAGACTGTTTTTTGGATATTGAACAGCACAATTGTTGACGAGGATGTTCAACTCACCAAAATGGGCAATGGTGTCTTGAATTGCCTGATTACAGGCTGTGGAGTCTGTTAGATCAGCATCTATAGTTAGGCAACATCCCCCACTTTCTTCAACGAGTTGTTTCGTCTTTGTCGCATCTGCATGTTCGTCCAAATATACAATCGCAACGTTCGCACCTTCATTAGCATAGGCAATCGCAACGGCGCGGCCAATGCCGCTATCCCCACCCGTAATCAGTGCAGTCTTGCCTAGTAATTTACGGGTTGGTTTTGATGAGGTGTCGGGTTGCGTTGGCAACGGGTCCATGTTGGCTTCACTACCTGGTTGCCTGCTTTGCGTTTGAGGCGGGAATCCGCCAGTTGGGTATCGATTATCGTCCATGTTACGTAAGTACCTCCATCATAAAAAGTTTCTCATAGTATAAGCAAAACTGATGGAATTATTTTTTGTGTAACGTATGATAAGATAGGGGAGTGAAAGGGGCCGTTTATGAGTGTAATTATTGCACATTCCTTAAGAAAGACATATGGAGAGAAAATACTATTAAACGATGTATCATTTAGTATAGAGTCAAAACAACGAATCGGATTAATTGGGGCTAACGGTACAGGGAAGACGTCGCTTTTAAATATTCTTTATGGGGGTGATTCTCCTGAGCATGGTGAGGTGAATCATGCAAACAAATTCACGGTTCAATATGTAACGCAAGAACCTGAACTCGATGAAAGTAAAACGGTTTTAGATACGGTGCTTGATGGACCGTCGACGGTGATGCGAACGCTGCGTGACTACAACAAAGCGCTCGTAAACTATGAGTTACAGCAAGGGTCTGACGCTTCAGAACAAGCGTTGTTTAAAGCGCAAGCGAATATGGACGCCCATGATGGCTGGGCTGCAGATACGAAAGCGAAAACGGTGTTATCAAAGCTCGGTATTAAACAACCATCTGCGCTTGTTGGCACACTTTCTGGTGGACAGAGAAAGAGGGTGGCTCTCGCACGGGCTCTTATTGAACCTGCAGACTTGCTCATCTTGGACGAGCCGACGAACCATCTAGACGCAGAAGCCATCGCTTGGATGGAATCATTTCTTCTTCAATACGAAGGCGCAATCGTAGTTGTAACCCATGATCGCTATTTTTTGAACCGAGTAACGCAAACCATTTTTGAACTAGATCAAGGAAATTTATATCAATATGATGGAAATTACGAATTGTATCTGGAAGAAAAAGCGAATCGTGAACAACAGGCCATCAAATCAGAAGATCGTAGACAAAACATTTTGCGTCGAGAGCTTGCTTGGCTCCATCGAGGAGCGAAGGCCCGGTCGACAAAGCAAAAGGCGAGAAAAGACAGAATACATGACATGAAATCGCAAACCGGTCCAAAAGAAGAAGAGCAACTTTCTTTTTCGACGGCTAGCACTCGTTTAGGCAAGAAGGTGATTGAAGCCGTTCATCTCTCAAAACAAACACCGACGGGGACGTGGTTGTTTAAAGACGTGGATGAGCTCATTACCCGGGGGGAACGCATCGGTATTGTTGGAGCAAATGGAAGTGGCAAGACGACATTCCTTAATGTGTTAGCGAAACGCATTCAACCAGATGCAGGGGAAGTCATCCAAGGTGAAACCGTGAAGATCGGCTATTTCACACAAGGTGAAATGGAAATTGATGATAGTCAACGAATGCTCGAGTACATTCAAGAAGGTGCATCAATCATTACGACGAAGTCAGGTGTGCAAATCACTGCAGAACAAATGCTTGAACGTTTCATGTTCCCTCGCTCAATGCATCGCACACTGATTTACCGTCTATCTGGTGGCGAGCGTCGTAGGTTATATTTGTTAAGGGTGTTAATGGAGGAGCCGAATGTACTGTTTTTTGACGAACCGACGAACAATCTTGATATTCCAACATTACGTATTCTAGAAGAATATTTGCTAGATTTTCCAGGGTCGGTCGTGACGGTATCCCACGACCGCTACTTTTTGGACCGGGTCACCGAACGACTTCTTGTGTTTCGTGAAGATGGCAACATTGATCGATTCATGGGGGATTACGAAGACTATGTGAAACAGGTCGCCGAACACGCGAAAGAATCCAAACACACCGATAAGGAGAAAACAAAACCTGTACAACCGAAACAACGAAAAAAATTATCATACAAAGATCAACAAGATTGGAACACGATTGAAAGCCGCATTGACAGCTTAGAGCAAAAAAAGGCAGAATTAGAAGAGGACATGAGTCGCTCAGGTAGTGACGCGTTATTGTTGCAAGATCTGCAACAGCAAATTCACGAGCTGGACAATCAGATCGAAGCATTGATGGAGCGGTGGTCTGAACTCGCTGAACTCATGGACGAACAGTAAACCAAATTAACGGAGGAATATGATGGCTAAAAAAGGATACATCCAAATGGAAAATGGCAACAAAATTGAAATGGAGTTTTATCCAGACGCAGCGCCGAATACCGTTGCAAACTTTGAAAAGCTAGCGAATAGCGATTTCTACAATGATGTGACGTTCCATCGTGTTATTCCAGGATTCGTTGCTCAAGGCGGAGACCCAACAGGCACTGGAGCTGGCGGCAGTGGCACAACGATCAAATGTGAGACAGAAGGAAATCCTCACAAACATGTTCCAGGATCGTTATCAATGGCGCATGCTGGTAAAGATACAGGTTCTTCTCAATTTTTCCTCGTTCACGAAGCGCAACCTCATCTAGATGGCGTGCATACCGTATTTGGACAAGTAACGAGTGGAATGGACGAAGTGCTTGCAATTAAGCCAGGGGACAAAATGAAAGAAGTACGTGTCACAGACGAAGCATAATAAGAAATAGAAAAAAGGGATGGGCGAAACAACGTCCATCCCTTTTTTGTTTTATGAAAAAAACCTTGAAATACCCTGATCATTTATGATACGTTTAAATGAAAAAATAGGAGTGGATCACCATGAATCACGTCACACTTTATGATCTTTATTCCCACCCAATTGCGAAGAAGTTTATTAAACGCTCAGGCTAGATCATGCAATTTCAACGGCTGAATCTGCATTTTACTTTGCCTGCAAGAGCCAGGTTCACCCAGAACTAGCGGTGAAGGCAGCTTTTCTTCACGACATCGGACATTACACATGGTACGGTGAAGATGGCGAGTGGAACTTCCATTCTTACAAAGAAAATGATATTCACGCAATAAAGGGTGCAGAACGTGCGCACAAACTATTGATTCGTCTCGGAGAAGATCGAAAATCGGCAAAAGAAATTGCACTAGCCATTCTACTGCATACAGATTCTTATTTGCCTTCAGGAGATTTGCAATTAACCCCGTTACAAATGGTCGTCAGTCAAGCAGATGAAGCGAATGAAGAACCAGATGGGTTGCACCATTACCGAATGATCGATGAGAAAGAAGCTTTGCAAAGAATTAGAGGTTTGGACGAACTTGTCCAACAAACATCAAGAGCATATGAAAAACAATCGAGTTAGGCCCAAAAAGGAATGTTCAATCCTTTTCGGGCCTATTTTTATTCAGTGGCAAATCGTTAACAATCAGCGTGTACTCACGTATAATAGGACAAAACGGCAAAGGGGTTCTTTTCATGGCTCAATATGAACAAGTGTACCATGTTCTAATGAATAACAATGATGTGAAACAGATGCTGTCATCCATCAATGCGGATGATAAAAATACATTGGACGAACAAATAACGATTGCACAAATTCCTGCGCCCCCTTTTTCTGAACACGAGCGAGCAGACTACATAAAAAAATGTCTAGAAGAGTTAGGTCTTCTTGATGTAAGAAAAGATGAAGAGGGTAACGTATATGGGCGAAGAAAAGGGGCCGGCAATGGGCCACATTGTTCGTTTCAGCGCATATTGATAGTGTCTTTTCAAAAGATACAGATACAACAGTGTCAGAAAAAGACGGCATTTACTATGGTCCCGGTATTACCGATGATGCAAGAGGCCTAGCAGCGTTACTTACGATTGTTCGCGCATTCCAACAAAGCGCCATCGAGACGACTGGAGACATAATATTTGGAGGTACAGTTGGGGAAGAAGGTCCTGGGGATCTTCGCGGGGTGAAAGCTTTTTTCAAAGATAATAGGGACATTGATGGTTTTATTTCAATTGATGCTGTTTCTCCAACTGAAATCATATATAATGGCACAGGCAGTTTTCGCTACATCGTAACGTATAAAGGCCAGGTGGTCATAGCTTTGGGGCATTTGGTACACCGAGCGCCGTTCATGCAGCTGCACGGGCGACTGTGAAGCTGGCTGATCTTGAACCTCCACCGACCCTAAAACGACATTTAATGTAGGGGTGTTTGAGGGAGGAACCATCCCGACAGCTATAGCTGAAGAAGCGAAATTAGCGATTGATCTTAGATCCAACGGAGAGCCTGAACTTGATTCAATAGAACAAACGATGTTTCGTTTTCTTCAAGAAGCAGCAGATGAAGAGAATCGTAAATGGGCATTTTCTTCTGAAGAAGGTGTAGGCTATACGATTGAACAAATTGGCGATCGACCGGTAGGTAGTCAGTCATCGTCAACTGAAATTGTAGAAACCGCTTGGTATGCAACCGAGGCACTAGCACTTGCTCCCAGTCTTGCCCCTCCGGCAAGTACGGATTCCAATTACCCGATGAGCATCGGGGTGCCATCAATAACACTTGGAGCGGGTGGACAGGCTGGTGGTGCACATACACTTTTGGAATGGTATCGACCGGAGAAAGGCTACCTCGGTCCGCAACGGGTACTTCTAACGATTCTTGGCCTTGTAGGAACAGTGGGAAACTCCCCAACACTTAGAAAAAGAACATAAATTAAAGAGGGATTCGATGGGAAAACGTATGATTGGCGTGCTATTGCTCGCCTTAAGCACGATTGGTTTCACATTTTTAATGTTACCTGTAGGACAGTGGCTAGATGAAACAATTTTACGTGCCTCCAGCCAATTCATTCTGGAGAAGAGGGCGAAGGGGTATACCGATTTTTTGAGGTGGTGACTCATTACGGAGATTCACTATTCTTTATGATCTTTTTCGTTTTGCTCTTCCTTTACTTAATGAGCAAAAGAGATGGATGTTCATGCTTTTTAGTACCGTCTACCTTTTTGGAGGCGTTGCCTTAAACACCGTTCTAAAACAGATCATTCAAAGGGAACGGCCAGGTGGCTTAGAGAGGACAATCGACTTTATTGGGGAGCCGTTAAACTTATTGTCATATAGCTTTCCGAGCGGTCATTCCTTTCGAGCGGTCATGATTTCCATTTTAATGATCTATCTCATTAAACAAGTAATGAAGTGGGGGAAACCTGCACAAATTACCGCAGGGGCAGTCCTCGTTATTCTTGCTCTTTTAACAGTAGTAAGCCGCGTCATTCTTGGGGTTCATTTTCCGACGGATGTCATAATGGCAACGATCTATTCCATCGTCTGGTTCGTCATCTTATTACTCATTATAAACATCGCACTCTCCGTTTGGAACAAACGAGAAAAACGGGTGTAACGCAAAATAACAAATAACGACAAACCAGTTAGACTCCCTAGGTTCACTGTAACGAAAACAATACATGTATCATGCATAAAGCAACGAATATAGTAAAAACTACAAGCAGAAACTGTAACATTTTACAATATATGAAAAAATAGTTGTGGAATGTAGTAGTTTGAACGCAAATTGTAACAGCATTGAAACGGAACAGACTAGATTATCCAGTATAATTAACGTATACTCATCAAGGAAATCGTTTGGAACAGCGTGAAGAAAGTAGGACTTAGTGTGATAACCCTATTTGCAGGATTAGTATTACTGGGATTGCTCGGACTGGGCATGTACGAAAAAAAACAACATCAAGTTGAAGTCGACAAAATTCCACTACGGATTAATGTTAATGGCAGTCGAGGGAAGTCAACGGTCACACGGCTCATTTCTGGTGTGTTAATGGAAGATGGTAGGAAAACCGTCGGAAAGATTACAGGTACAGCAGCAAGAATGTTTTATTGGGACACCGATGAAGAGCGGCCCATTAAACGGCGCCCAGAAGGTGCGAACATTCGCGAACAGAAAATTGCTATGAAAGAAGCGGCTGACCGAGGTGCAGAAGTATTCGTGAGCGAGTGTATGGCTGTTGCTCCCGATTACCAAAGAGTATTTCAAGAAAGTTGGATGCAAGCGAACATCACCGTCATTGTGAATGTCGTAGAAGACCACATGGAAGTGATGGGGCCAACGCTTGATCATATGGTGGATGCTTACAAGGAAACCATCCCTTACGATGGGAAGTTAATCGTCTCACCTTCACCTTATGTTGAGGAGCTAAAAGCAGAAGCCAAACGGAGAAATACTCGTGTTTACGTTGCTGATCCTAAAGCCGTACCGAACTCCTACCTTAAAAAGTTTGAGTATATGCTATTTCATGAGAACGTAGCGCTGGCATTAGCCGTTGCCCGTGCATTGGACATTGATGAGAATACGGCTGGCCGAGGGATGTTGAAAGCGAAAGCTGCCCCTGGTGTCACGCGTGTTTTTCCTCTATTTGAGAAGAATGGTGAAGAATCCTTTTTCGTCAACGGTTTCTCAGCAAATGAGCCAGCATCAACAATGAAGATTTGGGAAAATGTCATTACGCTAGGCTACCCATCAAAAGAACCGATCATCATCATGAATTGTCGCTCTGATCGACCTGAGCGTACTGAACAATTTGCTGAACAGATGTTGCCAAACATAAAGATCGATAAGTTGGTGCTCATCGGCGAAGGGGTTGCACCTGTTCAAAAAGCGTATGATGAAGGACTTCTTCAAGTTAATGAACTAAAAGACTTGGAAGGTGAAGATGCGGATCAAGTAATGAGATATCTCGAACAAGTTGCACATGGACAAGTGGTGTTCGGAATCGGAAACTACCATGGAGCCGTTCCGCTCATTGAACAACTAGAGTCCAATAAAAAACCGGTATATGCGTAAGGAGTGGGCGTCGTTTGTTTGGTACTGAATTATACATTGCGCTAGTTATTGGCGTCGTGTTAAGTCTGATTTACACAGAGCGTACGGGAATTATGCCAGCGGGACTCATTGTTCCCGGTTATTTGGCACTCGTATTTGATCAATTGTTGTTTCTCGTTATGATTTTCTTCTTGAGTTTCATCACATACTTAATCGTCACGCAAGTCGTAGGTAGGCTAACGATTCTCTATGGTAGACGTAAGTTTGCAGCGATGATGACCGTAGGAATTCTTGTGAAAATGATCTTCGACTACTTTTACCCCATCTTCCCATTTGAAACCGTTGAGTTTCGAGGTCTCGGGTGATTGTTCCTGGTCTGATTGCAAATGCTTTTCAGCGACAAGGCGTTTTGCCTACGACACTGAGTACAATTGTGATAAGCGGGATTACATTCCTCATTGTTTCGTTTTTATATTTCCTATAGAGCGAGACGTGATGAATTCATATAGGCGAGGGATATGATGGAAGATAAACAGTTTACTTTCAAAGAGAAGATGTTAGCCTACACAAAAAAACATAAGAAAAAAGCGTTGCCCCATAGCATCATCGGGGTTCTTTTAACGTTTGTGATTCTGATGGCTGCCAACTGGTGGCCACTGCCAGAGCAAGAGTCTCTTGCAGAAAGTACAAACGAAGAAGAACCACGCTTAACTGCTTCATTTGTTGGCGATATTATGATGGGTCGTTACGTGGAAGATGTCATTGATTACCGAGGCTCAGACTTTTTGTTTCATTATGCAATGCCGTATTTTGACGAGGCGGATTATGTGACAGGGAATTTTGAACACCCGGTACTTATCGACGGGGAAGAATACGAGCAAGCAGATAAGGAAATTCCTTTACATGCACCGGAATCGTCAATCAATATTATGGAGAACGCTGGGTTTTCCGTCGTAAATTTGGCCAATAACCATATTCTAGATTATGGTCAAAAAGGTTTACAAGATACCATTGATCAATTTGCACAATCGAATGTGGATACGGTCGGTCACGTGCAACAGCCGTTTATTGACTACAATCAAATTGACGAGCAATTAACCATTGCTACAGTCGGCTTTAATGATGTGTGGGCAAGTGCTGATCGCTCGGGTGTTTTAGAGTCAGATCCATCGGAGTCACTTGAATACATTAAGGCGGCTGATGGAGAAGCCGACCTTGTCATTGTTCATGTTCATATAGGCGTTGAGTACACGAGTACGCCAACACAGAGGCAAGAAGACTTGATGAAAGCGTATGTTGATGCTGGAGCTGATATTGTCATTGGCCATCATCCTCACGTCTTGCAGTCTGTTGAGCACTATAACGATGGCATTATTTTTTATTCATTAGGGAACTTTATATTTGATCAAGGGTGGACCCGAACGAGGGACACTGCCCTTGCTCAATATCATTTATATGAGGATGGCCGCGCAGAAATTGAGTTGGTGCCATTTCGAATTCATGAATCACAACCTAGACCGCTTAATGGAGCGGGAGAGTCGTACTTCAGGCAAAGAATCTTCCAGCAACTGACAAAAGATACGACCGATGACAGTGTGTATGAGATCAAAGATGGGCGCTTAATATTCGAAGTCGACCATAGCCATGTGGTAGACTAGCGGAAGTGAAAAAACTGTCAAAAAATCGTATTCAGATGTCAGGGAGGGTTAGATTTGTCGAAAAGAATGACGGTTCTTATGTCAATTGCTGCCGTTGTGTTGTTAGCTGTGGCTGTAATGTTCTCAGGAAATGACGATACAGGCCCTGAAAATTCATCAGAAAATGTGGATGAACCATCAGGGAGTTCAAATGGTCCACAAGATGAAGAAGACGTACAAGTTGATCTTGGAGACTCCGGAGTGAGTGCCTCACACCCATACGCAGAAGAAGTTGGGGAAGCAATTCTAGCGGATGGAGGAAATGCAGTCGATGCCGCGATTGCGGTCGCATTCACGCTCGGTGTCGTTGAACCTTACGGTTCAGGCATTGGTGGTGGTGGCGCGATGCTCGTTCTCGATGATTTGAACGAATCGCCAATGGTCTATGATTACCGTGAGATGTCACCAGCACAAGGTCAAGAAAATTTAGCTGGTGTTCCTGGGTTTGTTAAAGGAATGCAGACCGTTCACGAAAACTACGCAACGATGTCTCTAGACGAGCTCCTTCAGCCGGCAATAAATTATGCAGAAGGTGGGTTTATCGTTGATGATATGCTCGAAGATCGTCTGTACCAGGCAAGCGCCAGGATTGACCAAGAATCTGCAGACCCGTTTTATCCTGGAGGCATTCGTATAAAAGAAGGCATGGAGCTCGTTCAAGAGGACCTCGCACAAACGATGAGGCGGCTTTTGGAAAATGGGTTTGATGATTTTTATACCGGGGAATTAGCTAATGAACTTGCTGGAGATCAAAACAGCATAACCGTAGAGGATCTTCAAGCTTATGAGGTTCTAGAAAGTCAAGCAGTTTCAGGAGAATTTAATGGATATACCGTCTATTCATCACCGCCACCGATGTCTGGTGTCACGTTAATTCAGCAATTACAAATGGCAGAAACAGCTGGGCTAACGGAGATGGAACCTGGATCTGCATTGTTTGGCCACACATTTATTGAAAGTGTTCGTGAAACGTATCGAGATCGATCGCGTAATATCGGAGACCCAACGACAAATCCTGACATCAATACCGATCAATTAACAAGTCAAGCCTATAGCGCAGGGTTACTTGAGGAAGTTGATCTGGATGAGATTAATGGGGATTCAGAAGGCATTGAAGCATCAACGGATGACCAAGGCAACACGACACATTTTTCAATTGCCGATTCTGATGGTATGGTCGTCTCTGCAACAAATACGCTAAGCAACTTTTTCGGTGAAGGTGTGATGGTTGAACAAGGGTATTTTCTAAATAACCATATGAACAACTTCGCACAAACAGAAACATCACCGAATGTGTATGCCGGTCACAAACGTTCACGAAGTTTCATTACACCTACGCTGCTAGTGGACCCTGCAAACCAACAAGTCATTGGGATGGGTAGCCCTGGGGGAAATCGAATTCCGCAAATCATGAGTCAGGTGCTTATTTACTCGGCACACCTAGACAGTTTAGAAGAAGCGATGAACATGCCTAGAATCACACATGGGACACATCCTGAGACTGGGGAACGTCAGGTTGTCGTTGAATCAAGTTGGCCAGAGGAGAGCATGGAAGAGTTAGCAGCCATGGGCCATGATGTGGATGCCTTTTATTCGGCCGTTTACTTCGGTGGTTTGCAAGTGCTCGTTGCGGATTTTGATGAGGGTCAAGTGCAACGAATTACTGATCCACGGCGTTAGATGTTTAATACAGCAATGGGAGAAAGGAATAACAAGCAATGAAATTTATTAAAGCTCTTTTACCGGTAGGAATTGTCGCAATTCTAGTGTTCGGCCTTTACGGTATGCAGTATGAAGATACGCTTTCTGGACAGGAAAGGGAAGCGATCGAGTTTCATACAAACCAAGATTCTCATGAATAAATGATCCGGCCCGTACTAGCCAACATCTCACCAGCTAGTGCGGGTTTCTTTATGCAACGAGTGATAAATTTGTTACAATCTTAGATTTACAAGGTTAAAAGTCCAAGTCGTGATATACAATAATACTAACAGCTTGGACTGGAGGTTAGATAATGGATGAAGTAACTTTAGGTGCAGCCTTTTTGGCTGGTATGGTCACGTTTTTTTCTCCATGTGTCTTCCCGTTGGTACCTGCATATCTTGCCCAATTGACAGGGACAGATGTGAAGGGTGGAGCAGTAAATGCCAACCGAGGACTCATTATATCTAGAAGTGTTGGATTTATTACGGGTTTTACGATTATCTTTTTGCTTCTGGGATTATCAGCGAGTGCCATTGGTACATGGTTTGCTTTATACGGGACATTGATTGAAAGAATTGGCGGGATTATCATTATTTTATTTGGTCTACAAATGTCGGGACTCATTTCCTTGCAATCCTTGATTACAGAACGCCGCATCTTTAAAAGAGGTCCGAAAAAAAGTCTCGAGTTTTTCTGGTTCAGTCGGCTTTGGGCTCGTATTCGCAGCAGGTTGGACGCCTTGTATAGGATTAATTCTAGGTTCGATATTGTATATGGCAAGCCAAGAAGAAACGATGTTTAGCGGAGTTGGTTTACTACTCGTCTATTCCATCGGTTTAGGCGTCCCATTTTTACTCGTTTCATTGATATTCTCTCAATCGTTGAATAAACTTAGCGGCTTGAATCGATACTTACCGATGATCCAAAAAACGAGTGGAGTTATTATGATCTTACTCGGACTTGCATTATTTACAGGTCTATTTTCGACAGTGTCTGCATACTTCGGATCTTTTGTCCCTGATTGGCTATAATGGGATTTGAAAAAGGGTACTCAAATTGAGTACTCTTTTTTTACCAAAATAATTGTGTAGCAAACGTACTTTTATCAACATAGGATACTATATTTCAATTGTTGAGGTGGTACATGAATGCATTTTCCATGGCACTTATGGAATAACAGACGAAATGACAGAAGGAATCAATATGACATTGAGGTGAACAATCAATTAATTAATGGTCCGGGAGTTGTTGGAGCGACCTCGTCATTCCCAACAGGCATAACAAATGGTGGAGGCGGTAATGGCGCCACAGGACCAACGGGCCCAACAGGCTCAGTCGGTCCTACAGGACCAGCAGGCCCAACGGGTCCAACAGGAGTTACTGGTGTCGGATTAGAAGGAGTCGTCGTTTATAACCCAACTGCACGCCCAACATATGTCGTCGGTGAGTTAATTTCTTTCAATGGAAGCATTTACCGCGTTGTGGTGGCAAGTCCAACAGGGACTCCAGGCACATCTCCTGAATATCAATTACTATTATCAGGTGTGACCGGGGCGACTGGAGCAACAGGCGTTACCGGAACAGGTTCGACCGGGGTAACGGGAGTGACTGGAGCAACAGGAGTGACCGGAGCGACGGGAGCAACCGGGGCCACAGGAATAACGGGAACAGGATCAACTGGAGCGACGGGAGTGACCGGAGCAACAGGCGTTACCGGGGCGACGGGAG